>NZ_JBHZCN010000002.1:0-168897 GCF_042755465.1 Kitasatospora sp. NPDC059160
AAGAGACCGCCGTCGCGGCACCCGCCCCCGGCGTCGCCCCCGGACCGCCGCCCCGGCCCGGGCCGGTCAGTCCTGCGGCACCACCAGGGCCAGGGCGAGCCGCCGGTCGCCGGCGCTGCGCCCGGCCTCGACGGTGTGCACGCCGGTGTTGGTGCGCCAGGTCTGCGCGGCCGGGTCCCAGCTCTGCACGGCCCGCAGTGGGAGGGTGATCCGGGCGGTGGCCTGCTCGCCGGGCCCGGCCTCGACCACGGCGAAACCCGCCAGCTGGCGGTCCGGGCGGCTGCGGTCCGAGCCGTCGGTGGCGACGTACACCTGCACCACCTCGCGGCCGGGCCGCGCACCGGTGTTGCGGACCCGGACGGTCACCTCGGCGAGGGCCTCGGCGGAGCCGTCCGTCGGCCGCGCCTCGCCGGTCAGGCGCGCCTCCTCGGACTGCCGTGCCTCGCCGGTCAGGCGCGCCTCCAAGCCCTCGTAGGACCAGTCGGTGTAGCCGGTGCCGGAGCCGAACCAGTAGGCGGGGGCGGCACCGGAGCGGCGCTGCCAGGCCCGGTAGCCGATGAACAGGCCCTCGCTGTAGTCGAGTCGGCCGTCGGTCGGGGAGACCTCCCAGACCGGGCTGTCGGCCTCCTCGGCGGGCCACGTGGTGGGCAGTCGGCCGCCCGGTTCGACGGTGCCGAGCAGCACGTCGGCCAGCGCCTCGCCGGCCTGCTGGCCCGGGAACCAGGCGAGCAGCACCGCGGCGACCGACTCCCGCCAGGGCATCAGCACCGGGGCGCCGGAGTTGACCACCACCACGGTGCGCGGGTTGGCGGCCGCGACCCGGGCGACCAGCTCGTCCTGGCGGCCGGGAAGTCGCAGTCCGGCACGGTCCACGCCCTCGCTCTCCACCTCCTCGGTGGTGCCGACCACGACCACCGCGACCTCGGCCGCCCGGGCCGCCGCCACGGCGCGTTCGATCAGCTCCTCCGCGGAGGCGGTCGGGGCGGCGTGGCCGAGGGTGAAGGAGACCAGCCCGAAGCCGGCGAAGCCGGCCGCCTCCGGGAGGAAGTGGGTGAGCGTCACCTCGGCGGTGCCGGTGTCGGTGAGCTCCAGGTCGAAGCGCCGCTCCGGCGGGTTGAGGAAGGCAGCGGCCGGGTCCTCGCCGACGGGCAGCAGGACGTCGTCGAAGAGCACCGCGCCGTCCGCCTCCAGCCGGAAGCGGCCGACGCCGCGGACGGAGAGCTGGTGGCGCCCGGCGGGGCCGGCCGGGACGGTGGTGGTGACCCGGACCCGGGACAGCCCGCCGAAGGCCACGCCGCCGGGCAGGGTGCCGAGCCAGCGCACCTCGCCCTCCGGCAGGACGGCGGTGCCGAGCGCCGTGCCGTCCGCGTCGAGCAGTTCGGCGGTGCAGTCGGCGGCCAGCGGGGAGAGGTGGGTGCGGGGGTCGGAGCCCAGCTCGTACACCAGCTCGGCGCCGGGGCCGAGGGCGGCGCGCAGGCCGTCCAGCGGGCTGACCACCCGGGTCGGGAAGACCTGGGCGCTGCCGCCGCCGCCGATCCGGGCCTCGGCGGCGGCAGCGCCGATCACCGCGAGCCGGGCCGGCGCCGGGGCGAGCGGCAGTATGCCGCCCTGGTTGCGCAGCAGCACGAAGGACCGGGCGGCCAGTTCGCGCACCAGCGCCTCGCCGTCCACGGGCGCGGGCAGCTGCTCGGCCGGGACGGCCGCCGGTGCGCCGGCCAGCAGGCCGACCCGGGCGGCCAGCCGCAGGACGCGGCGGGCCAGTCCGTCGACCACGGACCCGGGGACCAGGCCCTCGCGGACGGCCCGCACCAAGTGCTCGCCGTAGACGGTGGCCGGGCCGGGCATGGCGACGTCGAGGCCGCCGAGCGCGGCCCGGACGGTGTCCCGGGCGCCGGTCCAGTCCGAGACCAGGACCCCGTCGAAGCCCCACTCCTCGCGCAGGACCCGGTTGTTGAGCTCCTGGTGCTCGCTCATGGACGGGCCGTTGACGCCGTTGTAGGCGGCCATCAGGCCCCAGGGCCGGGCCTTGCGGACGATCGTCTCGAAGGGTGCCAGGTACAGCTCGCGCAGGGCGCGTTCGTCCACCCGGACGTCGACGGTGTAGCGCTCGGTCTCGGAGTCGTTGGCGACGAAGTGCTTCGGCGTGGTGCCGACCCCGCCTTCCTGGACGCCGGCCACCAGCGCGGCGCCGATCTCCCCGGTGAGCACCGGGTCCTCCGAGTAGCACTCGAAGTGGCGGCCGCCGCGCGGGCTGCGATGCAGGTTGACGGTCGGGGCGAGGACGACGTGGGCGCCCTTGCGGCGTGCCTCCTGGGCGAGCAGCCGGCCGGCCCGGCGGGCCAGCTCCGGGTCCCAGGTGGCGGCGAGCGCGGTGGGCGAGGGCAGGGCCACGGACGGGTCGTCCGGGGTCCACCGCTCGCCGCGCACGCCGGCCGGGCCGTCGGACCAGACCAGTCGGCCGAGGCCGATCCGCTCGTCGGCGGGCAGCGACCACATGTCGGCGCCGGCCAGCAGGGCGACCTTGCCGGGCAGGTCCAGCCGGGCCAGGGCGGTCTCGACGGCGGCTTCGCGGCGGGCGTCGGGGGTCATCGGGTTCTCCTTGCGGTCGGTCACGGGTCAGATCCAGCCGTCGAGCGCGGCCATGAAGCCGTCGAAGTCGTCCCGCTGCACGGTGTGGCCGGCGCCGGGCACGGTGCGGACCTCGAAGCCGCGCCCGCGCAGGGCCTCGGCGTCATCGGGGCCGACCAGGAAGCTGCCGTCGGCGAGCACCACCAGCGACTGCACGGCCGCGGCGGCGGGCAGGCCGGCCCGCCGGTCGGCCAGGCCGCGCGCGGTGTCCGGGTCCCAGACGGCGAGGGTGGCGAGTTCGACGTCGACGTCGGCCGCCTCCCAGCGGGGGTTGAGCGCGGTGATCTGCTCCCGGGTGGCGTCCCGGAAGGCGACGAACATCTCCGGGTCGACCTGTGCCTGGGCGAACTGCCAGGCCGGGTCGACGTACACGGCGCGAGTCGGCCTCAGCCGCTCGACCGCGCCGAGCAGGCTGAGGCCGCCGAGCGAGTGGCCGACGGCCAGCTCGATCCCGGCCGGGAGGGTCTCCACCAGGTCGTCGGCGTACGCCTCCAGCGGGTAGCGCTCGTGCGGGCTCGCGCCGGTGCCGCGCGGGCTGAGCCCGTGGCCGCGCTGGTCGACGGCGATGACCCGGTAGCCGTGTTCGGCGAGCGCCGGGCCGACCCGGCGCCAGCTGCGGTGGTCGGACATGATGCCGTGCACCAGTACGGCGATCCGGTCGCCGCTGCCCCACTCGTGGGTGCTCAACTTCATTGCTCTGCAACCTTTCCGGGGGGTGAGCAGCGTGTTCGGTGCCGCAGCGGTTGGTCATGGTTACACGTGTAACGGTTACTCGTGTAACCATAGGTTTAGCAGCAGGATCCGGCCACCGGCCAGAGCCTCGGCGTGAAAAGATGCGAACCGTTATGAACAGCAGCGACACTCCGGCCCCCGAGGCCCCCGCAGGCCGGCCGACCGCTCCCGGCGGGGCTCCGTCGGCTCACAGCGGCACCTCGTCCGCGCCCGCCGGCGGGCGGCCCGGTCTACGGCCCGACGGACGGCCCGCCGACGTACCGGCCGACGACGCACTGCCCGCCGACGTCGGTGGCGCGCCGACCAGCGCGGACGTGGCCCGGCTGGCCGGGGTCTCCCGCGCCACCGTCTCCTTCGTGCTCAACGACACCGCCGGCGGCCGGGTGAGCGAGCGCACCCGGACCAGGGTCCGCGCCGCGGCCGAGCAGCTCGGCTACGTCCCGCACGCGGGAGCCCGCTCGCTGCGGGCCGGCCGCACCGGACTGGTCCTGGTGGTCGGCGACGCGGTGCCGATCGGCCCGCTGTTCAGCGGCTTCTACCGGGAGTTCCAGGAGGCCCTGCACGGGCACGGGTACACCGCCGTCCTGCTCGGCCCCAGCCAAGGAGCCGGGGACGCCGCGGCCCGCACCTGGGCCGAGCTGCGCCCCACCGCCGTGCTCTGCCTGGCCCGTGACCTCACCCCGGACGGCGTGCGGATCCTGCGCCGCTCCGGCACCCGCGCCGTCCTCACCCTCGGCGTGCCGCCCGTCCCCGGCGCGCACGCCCTGACCATGGACCAGCGAGAGGTCGGCGCGGTCGCCGCAGCGCACCTGCTGGAGCGCGGCCGGCGCCGGATCGGCGTCGTGCTGCCCGAGGACCGCGCCCTCGACGTGTTCAGCGACGCCCGGTTGGCGGGCGCCCGGGCGGCGGTGGCCGCCACGGCCGATTCCGGTTCCGGCCCCGGAACCGGTGCGGTCGTCGAACCGCTGCGCCTCGCCTACACCGAGGCATCCGCCGCCGCCCTCGCCGAGCGCTGCCGCGCACTAGGCCTGGACGCCCTGTTCGGCTACAACGACGAGTACGCCGTCCTGGCCCAACGCGCCCTCCAGGACGCCGGGGTCGACGTACCCGCTGCGGTGGCCGTGGTCGGCGCCGACGACCTGCTGCTGGCCCGGCTGGTGCGGCCGAGGCTGAGCTCGGTCCGGGTCGGGCTGCCGTCCGGCGAGGAACTCGCCGCTCTGGTCGAGCAGTTCGTCGCCGATCCGGAGGCACCCCGGGTGAGCCGGAACCTGATGACGGTCGACCTGGCCGCCCGCGACTCCTCGTAGGCCGTCCGCGGGGTTCCTGGTGGTGATCGGGGCGGGGTGCCGCTCCCGGTCGGCAACCCGGCTGGCCGGACCGCCGCAGGTGTTCGGGGGAATGGTCCGGGCCGAAGGGGGCAGGCGGGCGGTCGGCAGGGCGTCGGCGGGGCCGGCGGCCGGCCCGATGGGGAGGGGGCGGGTTCCGGAGTGCTGGGTCAGTCACATGCGATCGGCGGGGCGCTGCTCTTCGCGGCGACCGCGCCGGTGCTGCCGGAGGCGCTGTTCGACACGGGGATGCGGCCGAGCGAAGTGCTGATCGGCACCCTGCTCTGCGCCGGAGCGGCGCTGCTGCCGGACCTCGACCACCACGACGCGACGCCCGCGCACCTGCTGGGTCCGCTGTCGAGGGGGCTGTGCCGGCTGATCGGCAGGCTGTCGGGGGGCCACCGGCACGCGACCCACTCGCTGCTGTTCGTGGCGCTCACCGGGTGGGGCACCTGGATGGGCGTCACCCGCGTCGGCAATGGCTTCACCGTCGGTCTCGCCTTCGTGCTGTTCGCGCTCGCGGCGCGGGCCCTGCACCTGCACCCGCCGGGCCGCGGGCTGACGGCATGGGTGACCTCCGTCGGTCTGGCCGGGGTCGGGGCCGCGACGGTGGCCGTCTGGTTCACCGGCTTCGCCGACCGGCTGCCCTACACGGTCTGCCTGGGGACCTTGAGCCACCTGGTCGGTGACTGCCTGACCCGCAGGGGCGCGCCCCTGTTCTGGCCCTGGCCCGGGCGCTTCGAGCTGGTGCTGATCAGGCGCACCGGCGGGAAGGTGGAGACCAGGTTCGTCGTCCCGCTGATGACGGTCGCCACCTTCGCGGTGCTGTGGTTCTCGGTCTTCTCCCCACTCCTGGCCGCGAGTTGAGCGCCGCGGTGCGGTCCGCGGCTGAGTCGACCAGGTGAGCCGCCTCATGCGATCCGATCACGGGCCAGATCCACGCGACCAGGGCGATTGACCGGGCGTTTCGGGGACAGACGGCTGCTGTGATGAGATTTCTCGCAGTTGCCCTGACAGTCTGTTCAGCGGTCGGCACCACGGTGGCCGCCCTGGTCGTCTCGCCGTGGTGGTGGTGTGCGGCGGCCGTCCTCCTCCCGTTGTCGGCACTGGCCCTGGCGGACCTGTTGCAGACCCGGCATTCCGTGCTGCGGAACTTCCCGGTCATCGGTCATCTGCGGTTCGTGCTGGAGGGCATCCGGCCGGAGGTGCAGCAGTACTTCGTCGAACGCAATGTGGACGGCAGCCCGTTCGACCGTGACACCCGCAGCATCGTCTACCAGCGGGCCAAGGGGACGGACGCGGAGGAGCCCTTCGGCACGGAGCTGGACCTGTACGGCACCGGACGCGAGTTCCTGGTGCCGTCGATGGCCCCGGTCGCCGTGCCGGACCGGGCGCCCCGGGTGCCGGTCGGCGGTCCCGACTGCGCCCGGCCGTACCCGATGGCGTTGCTCAACGTGTCGGCGATGTGAGCTACGGCTCGCTGTCCGCCAACGCGCTGCTGGCCCTGAACACCGGTGCGGCGCTGGGGGGTTTCCCCCACGACACCGGCGAGGGAGGGCTGTCCGAGTACCACCTGCGGCCCGGAGGAGACCTGATCTGGGAGATCGGCACCGGCTACTTCGGCTGCCGCACCGAGGACGGCGACTTCGACCCCGGCGCGTTCGCCGAGAAGGCGGCGCACCCGCACGTCAAGTGCGTGTCGCTCAAGCTCAGCCAGGGTGCCAAGCCGGGGATCGGCGGCGTGCTGCCCGGGTCGAAGGTCGACGCGCGGATCGCGCGGGTGCGCGGGGTCCCGGAGGGCAGGACGGTGGTCTCCCCGCCCTACCACCGGGTGTTCTCCACGCCGCGCGAACTGGTCCGCTTCATCGGCCGGATGCGCGAACTGACGGGCGGCAAGCCGACCGGCTTCAAGCTCTGTGTCGGTTCGCGCCAGCAGTTCCTCGCCGTCTGCAAGGCGATGCTGGAGGAGGGGGTGACACCGGACTTCATCGTCGTGGACGGCGCGGAGGGCGGGACGGGGGCCGCCCCGCTCGAATTCGCCGACCACCTCGGAATGCCGCTCACCGAGGGACTGATGACGGTCCACGACGCACTGGTCGGCACCGGGCTGCGGGACCGCATCCGGATCGGCGCCAGCGGCAAGGTGGCCACCGGGAGCGACCTGGTCAAGCGGCTGATCCAGGGGGCGGACTACACCAACGCGGCCCGGGCCATGATGTTCGCCGTCGGCTGCATCCAGGCCCAGCGCTGCCACACCAACACCTGTCCGGTCGGCGTGGCCACCCAGGACCCGCGCCGCGCCCGTGCGCTGCACGTGGGCGACAAGTCCCAGCGGGTACGGCGCTACCAGGAGGCCACCGTCCGCAGCGCCCTGCAGATCATGGCCGCCATGGGCGTCGACCACCCGTCCCAGCTGCGCCCGCACATGCTCCAGCGGCGCCTCGGCCCGCAGACCATCCGCTCCTACGCGGACACCCATCACCGGCTGGAGCCCGGGCAGTTGCTCCAGGAGCCACCCGCCGGCTGGGCGCGCGACTGGGACGCCGCCCGCCCCGACCGGTTCACCGTCTGACACCCCCGAGAGGAACCCCCGTGGCACGAACCGTAGCCCGCGTGATCGTCGATGCCCTGCAGGAGCTGGGCGTGCGCCAGGTGTTCGGCGTCGTCGGCGACGCCCTGAACCCGCTCACCGACGCCATCCGCACCACCGAAGGCCTGGACTGGGTCGGCTGCCGGCACGAGGAGGCCGCGGCGTTCGCGGCCGGCGCCCAGTCCCAGCTGTCCGGCAGCCTGGGCGTGTGCATGGGGACCGTCGGCCCCGGCTCCGTGCACCTTCTCAACGGACTGTACGACGCGGCCAAGAGCCGCACCCCGGTACTGGCCATCGCCGGCCAGGTTCCGCGTTCCGAGCTGGGCAGCGACTACTTCCAGGAGGTCGACAACGACCTGCTGTTCCGGGACGTCGCGGTCTTCCGGGCCACCGTGACCTCGCCGGACCAGCTGCCCAGGATGCTGGAGACCGCCGTCCGGAGCGCGGTCGGCGAGCGCGGTGTCGCCGTCCTCACCGTCCCCGGGGACCTCGGCGACCGTGAGTTGACCGACGACCGCCCCGCCCGCTTCCCGCGCGTGCGGCCCGTCACCCGGGCCGATGACGCGGGCATCCGCGAGGCCGCCGACCTCGTCAACGCCGCGGAGCGGATCACCCTCCTGGTCGGCCGGGGGGCCCGGGACGCCCGCCAGGAGGTGCTGGAACTCGCCGGGCGGCTGTCCGCCCCGATGGTCCTCACCCTGAAGGCCAAGGAGGGCTTCGAGGGGGAGAACCCGTACCAGATCGGCCAGACCGGCCTGATCGGCAATCCCGCCGCCGCCCAGGCGCTCGACGCCTGCGACACCCTGATCATGCTCGGTACCGACTTCCCCTACCGGGACTGGTACCCCGCCGACTGCAAGGTCGTCCAGATCGACCTCCTGGAGCGCAACCTCGGCCGCCGCACCCCGGTCGACGTGGGACTGGCCGGCGACACCGGTGCCACCCTCCGCGCGCTCCTGCCGCTCCTGCGGCCCGCCGGGGGCGACGCCCACCTCAAGGAGGCCCGCGAACGCTTCGAGCAGTGGACCGAAGGACAGCGGCACCTGGCGGACCCCCGGCACGACCACCGACTGCTCGGACGGCTGCGCAGCGCGCTGGACAACCGCGACCACGACGTCCGGCCGGAGGCGTTGGCCGCCGCGGTCGACGCCTGCGCGAGCGACGACGCGATCTTCACCTCCGACACCGGCATGGCGACGGTCTGGCTGTCCCGGTTCGTGACCATGCGCGGCCGCCGTCGCCTGCTCGGGTCCTACAACCTGGGTTCGATGGCCAACGCCATGCCCCAGGCCATCGGCGCCCAGCTCTGGGCCCCCGACCGGCAGGTCGTGGCCTTCTGCGGTGACGGGGGGCTGAGCATGCTCCTCGGCGACCTGATGACGATCAGGACCCACCGGCTGCCGGTCAAGCTCATCGTGTTCGACAACCGCCGCCTCGGCATGGTGAAGCTCGAACAGGAACAGGCCGGACTGCCGGAGTTCGGCACCGAGCTGGACAACCCGGACTTCGCCGCCGTCGCGACCGCCCTCGGCCTGACCGGTATCCGGGTCACCCGTCCCTCGGAGCTGTCCGACGCGGTCCGCCGGGCCTTCGACACACCCGGACCGGTGCTCCTGGACGTCCTGACCAACCCGCAGGAACTCGCCGTTCCGGGCAAGCCGACCGTCGAGCAGGGTTGGGGATTCGCGATCGCCAAGATCAAGGAGACGCTCCGGAGCCACGACGGCTGACCGGGACCCGCCGGGGTTCAGGGCGGGTCACCGGCCGACGTCATCGGCCCCGCCCGGCGATCGCGGGTCTTCGCCGGGCGGGGCCGGGCGTGCTCCGGTCAGGGCGGCGACGGCCGCTTCGACCCGCTGGTGGTGCGTCACCAGGCCGTCCACGCCGGTCAGGGTGAACAGCATCCGCAGGTGGGCGGGTGTGCCGACCAGCGGGAGCCGGGTTCCGGGGGGACGGGGGCGGCGGGAGGCGAGGACGAGCTCGGAGACCCCGATCGAATCGCAGAACTCCAGCCCGGAGATGTCCAGGACCACCGGTACCCCGGTCGGGACCCCTTCGAGGGCCCGGTGGAGGCGTGGCGCGGTGTGGTAGTCGAGCTCCCCGGCGAGCACGACGACGGCCGCACCCGCCGGATGGGTGCTGACGACGATGGTGAGGGTGAAGGCGGGCACCACGTGGCTCCGGGGAGGTCGGTCAGTCGAGGCGGGCGAGCAGGAGGGCGACGTCGTCGGTCTGGGCCCTCGCGAACGTGGTGAGCAGCAGGTCGCCGGTCGCGTCCAGGTCGGCGGGGGCCCGGCAGAAGGTGTCCCGGAGACCCTCCAGGCTGACTTCCAGGTCCTCGCCCGGTACCTCCACCAGGCCGTCGGTGACCAGCAGCAGGGTGCTGCCGGGAGGCACGTCGTAGGTGCGGACGGGCGGCTGCGGCAGGTCGAGCCCGAGCAGGATGCCGTGCTCGGTGAGGTAGCCGGCCGAGCCGTCGGGCAGTCGCAGCAGCGGCGGCAGGTGGCCCGCGTTGGCGAGGTGGAGCCGGCGGCGGCCCGGTTCGATGAGCACCAGGCAGACCGTGGCGGTGACGCCCGGGCGCAGCCGGACGAGCAGTGTGTCCAACCGGCGCAGCAGGGCCTGCGGGTCGTGCCCCTCGATCGCGTAGGCGCGCAGGGCGTGCCGGAGCTCGCCCATCACCATGGCGGCTTCGAGGGAGTGCCCGGCGACGTCGCCGATGGCCAGGAGCAGGCCGGCCGGTGTGTCGATCGCCTCGTAGAAGTCGCCGCCGATCTCGCTGCGGTCCGAGGCGGGCTCGTACCGGACGGCGAGGTCGACGCCGGCGACGGTGGGGAGCCGGCTGGGCAGGAAGCTCCGTTGGAGGGTCAGGGCGAGAGCGTGCTCCTCGGCCTGGCTGCGCAGTGCTTCGAGGGCGAGCGCGGTGGCCTGGGTCAGCTGGGACAGCAGCCGGCGTTCGTCCAGTCCTGCGACGGCCCGGGCTTCGACGGCCAGGGCCACCAGGGGGCGGCCGGGCTTGGTCCGGGCGACGACCAGGGCGACCGGACCGTCCTGCGGCGCACCCGGCGAGCCGGCGCTCTCCGCCAGCGCGGCCCGCCACTCGGCGGCGCCGAGCTCGGCGATGGCGGTTCCGGTGGTGTCCCCCAGGGTGTGGTGGGCGATCGTGTCCAGCAGGGCAGGCCGCGCGGTGAGCAGGCGGATCCCGTGGTTGTCGGCCGCCACCGGCCGGTCGGTCGCCCCGGGCGCCGCGCCGCCCGGGGAGCACTCGGCGAGGTGGACCGACTCGGCGTGGGGGCCGAGCGCGATGGCGGTCGCGCAGCCGGCGCCGAGGTCGGCCGCGCCCAGCGCGGCGGCCGTCACCAGGGCGTTGGCGTCGGCCGCGCCGTAGAGCGCCAGGGTGCTGCGGTGCAGCGCGGCGACCCGCCCGGCCAGCAGTTCCGCCCTGCGGCGTGCCCGGGAGTAGCGCAGCACGGCGCTGACGGTGGCCTGGAGTTCGGCGGGGTCGATGGGCTCGGTGAGGTAGGCGTCGGCGCCCCGGTGCAGTCCCTGGGTGCGGTCGCTCGCCTCGATGGCGGTGGCCGAGATGTGGATGACGGGGAGGTCGGCCGTGCGGGGCCGCTCCTTGATCCGCTCGCACACCTCGAAGCCCGTCATGTCGGGCAGCTTGACGTCCACCACGGCCAGTTCGGGCAGTTCCCGCTCGGGGGCGTCCGCGAGCATGGCCAGCGCCTGGCCGCCGTCGACGGCTTCGACGACGGTGTGTCCGTTGCGGCGCAGCCAGCTGCCCACGACGTAGCGGGTGGCGGGGTTGTCGTCGAGGACCAGGATCGTGGCCGGCCCGGCGTCGGGAACGGCGGTACCGGTCATGGGTGCTCCTCCGGCTGGGCGGGCGGGCCCGGCGGCCGCCGACTGGGCGCGCTGGTCTCCGGCACGGCGGCGCGCGCGGCCCCGCCGTGCAGGGCGCGCCCCAGCCGGTCGCCGGTCAGGTCCGACTTGTGCAGGATCGCTCGGGCCCTGGTCAGGCGGTCGTGGTCGAGGGAGGTGAGCAGGGCGGAGGTGAGGACCACGACCGGCAGACGGCTGACGGCCGGGTCGGCCTTCAGCTGCGCCAGCACCCGGTAGCCGTCGAGGTCCTTCATGTGGAGGTCGAGGAAGACGCCGTCCGGCTGTTCGCGCCGGATCACGGAGAGTGCCTCGGCACTGTCCGCGACCTCCACGACGTGCTCGGCGACCTCGTGCAGCAGGGGTTTCAGCACAGCACGGAACGCCGGGTCGTCGTCCACCACGACGACCCGCGCCGCCCGGGGCGCCGGTCCGCCGCCCTGATCGGGCGACAGCGGGAGCCGCACCGTGATCGTGGTGCCCACGCCCTCGGTACTGCTCAGGTGCAACTCGCCGCCGAGGAGTTCGGCCAGTCGCCGGGCGTACGGCAGGCCGAGGCCGGTGCCGTGCCGCCCCCGCTGGTGCGGGCCGCGGACTTGGTAGAACTCCTCGAACACGCGGCTCTGCTGATCAACCGGGATCCCGATCCCGGTGTCGGCCACGGTCAGGACGAGCTGCTCCGGTCCGAGCGGTCCGGTCCCGTCGAAGCGGGCGTCGAGGTTCACCGACCCCGTCTCGGTGAACTTCAGGGCGTTGGACAGCAGGTTGCGCAGGATCCGGGTGAGCATCGTCTCGTCGCCGAGGACCGGCCGCGGGTCCTGCGGTGCGGTGATGGCCAGTTCGACGTCCGGGCCGGCCAGGCCGCGCAGTGTGCCCTCCAGCTGGGTCAGTACGGCCCGCAGGTCCAGCTGCGCCCAGGTGGGTTCGAGGTTCCCGGATTCGGCCTTGGCCACGTCCAGGAGTTCGTCGACGAGGGCGAGCAGGGTGCGGCCGGAGTCGGCGATCAGCGAGAGCTGCTGCCCGCGTTCGGCCTCCGGGCACCCGGTGTCGGCCAGCAGCAGCTCCGCCAGCCCCACGACCGCGTTGACGGGCGTGCGCAGCTCGTGGCTGACATTGGCCCAGAACCGGGTCTTGGCCTCACTGGCCTCGCGCAACTGCCGCGATTTCTCGTCCAGTTCGGCGTAGAGCGCGACCACGCCGCGATTCGTCTCCTCGAGCTCCTTGGAGAGTTCGGCGTAGAGGGCGACGACCCCGCGGTTCGTCTCGGCCAGCTCCTCGTTGAGGCGTTTGAGCTCCTCGCGCTGCGCCCGGGTCTGTTCCAGCGCGGCTATCAGGTCGTGGGCCTGCGCCCGGGAGTCGTCCAGGTCGCTCTCGCCGCCGTGGCTGTCCAGCAGCCACCGTGCCCGCTGTACGGCGACGAGTTGGTCGCCCGCCAGGTGCGGGAGCTGCTGCTCCAGGCTCACCCAGCCGCCCGCGCCGCCGGGGCCGATCCTGGTCGTGAGCAGCCGGCCGCAGGCGCCGACGGTCTCGTCCGAGGGCACCCGGGCACCCTGCCACTCCAGGGTGACGTGCAGGCCGGGGAGAGGCGCTAGGTGGAGGTCGAAGCGGGCGGTGAGCAGCTCACTGCCGAGCAGATCGCGGCAGAGCTCGCTCAGGGCGGTCGCCAGGCGCACGGCGTCCTGGTCGTCGGACCCGAGCAGCTCCGCGACGGTCTTGCCGACCCGGCGCAGGACGAAGCCGTCCCTGGCCGAGACGACCGGTACCGTGCCGAGCCGGAGTGCGGAGGGTTCCACCGGGGCGTTCACCACAGTCCCTTCGCCACCAGGACGCCGGCGTCGTCCCGGCGCACGCCGGCCTCGCGCAGCAGCAGCGCCGCGGCCGTGGCCGGCAGGTGGGAGAACGCGCCGCCCAGCTCGGAGGGCCGCCAGCGGTCGGTCAGCCCGTCGGAGTGCATGACCACCGCGCTGTGGTCTGCCAGTCGGTGGCTGATGGTGCGCAGCACGGGCAACTGGTGGCCGACGATCCCGGGAGCCGACGGGAGCGAGCGGCGCGTCCCGGTCGCCGGGTCGACGACGAAGGTGCTGATGTTGCCGACACCGCTGAAGCTGACCCGGTGCTCGGCCGGCTCGACCAGGGCGACCGCCACCGCGCCGCCGCGCCCGGAGCGCAGGGCGCGGTGGATGTCGGCCAGCACCCCGTCCGGCGTCCGGGCCGCGCTCCGGCGGAAGGCGGCCACGGCGTCCAGGGCGGCCTTGGCGGCGAGCGGCCCGTGCCCGAGACCGTCGCAGAACATGGTCAGGAACGCCCGGTCCGCGGGCCCGGTGGCGCGCTCCGCGGCAGCGGCGGTCGGTGCGGCGGGCCGGAGCGCGGCGCGCGTCGCGGACGCGTGCTCCGCCCGGTCGGCCGGGCGCGACGGCCGGGTGCCGGTGAGCACCGACCAGTCCAGCACCGTGCGGTGGGCGGCCGGCCGGGTGGCCGGCTCGACCGCCCCGGCTTCCGGCGCCGGGCGCACGGCGTCGACCGGGCGGGCGGCCCAGGCGTCCCCGCAGTGGTCCTGACCGCTCATCGGCCGGGTGATGCCCGTCACCACCGGCTCCGGGCAGGCCGCCGCCCGCCGCCCGCCCGCCGTGCGGTTCCAGAACCGTGCCGTCAGCACGGTGCCCGCTCCGGGCAGTGAGTGCAGGTCGAAGGTGTCGGCCAGGCGGGAGATGGCGCCCAGCCCGATTCCGAGCGTCCCGCGCGAGGAGACGCCGTCGGTGAGCGACCGGTGGACATCGGCCATGCCGGGCCCGCTGTCCATGGTGACGCACTCCAGTGCGGCCTCGGAGTCCGTGCGGACCACCCGGAGCAGCAGCGACCCGTCCCGGGCGTGCCGGCGCAGGTTGGTCGCCGCCTCGCTGACCGCCAGACCCACCTCGCCGACCCGCTCGGGCAGCAGCCCCGCCCGGTGGCCGATGCTGCGGGCCGCGCTCCGGGCGGCGGCCGGCAGCGATTCGGTGTCCCGGAACCAGACCGCGTCCTCGCACTCCAGCAGGGGGACGGTCAGCGTGCCCATTTGGTCACCGACACCTTCGTGCCCACCGCGACCACGCTCTCCAGGGCGAAGTCGTCCACCAGCCGGCGCGCACCGCTCAGCCCGAGCCCGAGTCCACCGCCGGAGGTCCAGCCGTCGGTCAGGGCCAGGTCGAGGTCGGGGATGCCGGGGCCGCTGTCCTCGAACACCGCGCGCACGCCCCGCCGCCCGTCCCGGTGGATCGCGCCGCAGCGCATCGCGCCGCCGCCCCCGTAGACCAGGGTGTTGCGGGCGAGTTCACTGGCGGCGGTGACCAGCTTGGTCTGGTCCACGAGGGAGAGTCCGCACTGCTGGGCCAGGTTGCGCACGAGCTGCCTGGCTCGTACGACGTCGTCGTTGGACACGATCGGTACCGTCTGCTCCGTTCCTTCGCCCGACCCGGTCATGGGCGCTCCGCACGGGAAGTGCGGTCGCGCTCCAGCAGGGCGAGGCCCTTCTCCAGGGTCAGTGCGGTGCGCACACCGCCCAACGACAGGCCCAGTTCGACCAGGGTGATCGCGACCGCCGGCCGCATGCCCACGACGACGGTCTCGGCGTCGAGCAGCTTCGAGATCGCGGCGGCGCCGGCCAGCATCCGCCCGACGAAGGAGTCGACGATCTCCAGCGCGGTGATGTCGATGACCACGCCGATCGCTCCGGTCGCGACGATCCGCTGGGCCAGGTCGTCCTGCAGGTCCAGTACGGTCTGGTCCTCCAGGTCGATCTGGATCGACACCAGCAGGACCCGGCCGAGCTTGAGGATGGGTACGCGGTCGGTCACTTGTGGCCGCCCGCGGCGCTCTGCTCGGCACCGATGCGCTGCAGCACGTACCGCAGTGCGTCGGCCAGGGTCGCCTTGGTGACGATGTCCCCGAACTGGACGCCGAGGGCCACCAGGGTCTGGGCGATCTGCGGCCGGATGCCGGAGATGGTGCACTCCGCGCCCATCAGCCGGGCGGCCACGACCGTCTTCAGCAGGTGCTGCGCGACCTCGGTGTCCACCGCGGGCACGCCCGTGATGTCGATGATCGCCTGCTCGGACTCGGAGTCGACCAGGCTCTGGAGCAGCTTCTCCATGACGATCTGGGTCCGTGCCGAGTCGAGCGTGCCGACGAGTGGAACCGCGACCACACCCTCCCACAACTTGACGACGGGAGTGGAGAGTTCGAGCAGCTGCTCGGCCTGGGCGCTGATGATCTCCTCACGCGTCCGGGCGTACGCCTCGATCGTGAAGAGCCCGAGCCCGTCGAGCAGGCGGGACAGCTGGAGGTAGGCGGTGATGTCCTCGGCCGAGCTGGACGTGGTGGGCTCCAGCACGTCCTTGCAGGAGAACACGCTGGCGGCGGTCTCGGTGGGGGTGAAGCCGTGCTGCGCCCGGCTGCGCGAGAGCTCCACCAGCAGGGCCCGGACCTCCGAGTGCTCCTCCGCCCGCCAGTCCAGGCCGCCCTGGCGGAGGCCGTGCGCCAGAGCCTGGTAGAGGTCGGTCAGCTCCCGTTCGATCTCCGCCCGGCTGATCCGGCCGCGCAGGTTCCCGGAGACTTCCTCCACCCACTTGTCCAAGACCGCCGCGTCCCGCGTCAAGAGCTCCACGAGCCGCTCGGCCGATTCCACTGCCGCCATCAGGCGCACTCCTCCACTACCGCCGAATCGGCTCCCGGAGAGCCCGGGAGCCGGGAGACCGCCCGGGCGCACCGCGGCGGGACGACCGGGCGGTCTCCCGGCCGACCGGTCACCCGGTGCCGATCGGGACCCGTCTGCCCCGGAATCCGGATTCCACTCAGCCGAATCCGATTCCCGGGAACACCCGGGGTGCGGAGGCGGGCTCCGTCAGCCCTGATCGGACCGCCGGGCCGGTACCCGCGCGCCCGGACCGCCGCCGTGGGGTCCGCGGAATCCGACGCGGATCCTCGTGCCGGCCGTGTACGCGGCCGCCGTCGCGTAGGCCGTGTAGGCGCGTCGGTCGGCACCGGTCAGGTCGGCGTCGTGGACGAACGGGCTGGCGAGTCCGCGGGGCCACAGCCGCAGGTGCCGGACGGCGGTGACCTCCGCGCAGGCGACCAGGGCGAGCGCCGCCAGGTAGAGCCAGGCCATCAACCCCAACACGATGCCGAACAGGCCGTACGTCGCGGTGGCTCCCCGAAGCACGTGCCCGACGTAGTACGTCCCCGCCGACAGCAGGAGCTGCCAGACGAGCGCGGCTCCGAGCGCCTCGGGCCACAGGCGGCGCACCGGCGGACCGTCACCGATCAGGAGTTTGAAGGCGAGCAGCAGTAGCCCGCTGTCGACCAGGACGGCCAGCGGTCCGGCCCCGGCCCGGACGAGCGAGTCGAGCGGTGCCGGGCCGACGTCCGCCGTGGCGGCGATGGTGGCCAGGGCGCCGGAGACGGCGACCGCGGCGGCCAGCAGCCCCAGCAGCGGAAGGCCCCGGAGCCTGGCGGCGACGGCGTTGCGGCGCCGGTGCCGGGGCACGGCCCAGACCGTGTCGAAGGCGTTCTGGATGGCCTGGGCCACGCCGGAGGCGCCGTAGAGGCTGCCGGCGATCCCGATGCCGAGGGCGGGTCCGTTGCCCTGGAGGGAGTGGATGTTGGTCGCGATCTGATCGCCGATCACGGGGAACCGGCCCAGCGCGGAGTGCAGGATCTGCTGCTGGAGCTGCGGGTCGCCGTGCAGGGCGAAGCCGAGTGCGGTGACCAGGAGCAGCAGCACGGGGAAGACCGAGAGGAAGCCGTAGTAGGTGATCAGTGCGGCGAGGTAGGCGCCCTGGTCGTCGACGAACTTGTAGATGACCGCCAGTACGGCGCCAACGCGCCGGTGCCGGCGCTGGTAGTCGTCGAGCCGGTCCAGCAGTTCCACGGGCCGTGCCTCCTCGGATGTGCGGGGCCGCCCCGGGAGGGGCGGCCGGTGCACCGTCCAGGGGACGGCCGACGTTGCGGGGCGGGGCCCGGCGGGCGGAGCCGACCTGTCCCTTTCGGGTGACGGCACTCGTCTGCCCCGCTCCGGCCCGGGCATTCCCGCCTCCGTCGGGTCGCGGGCGCTCGGGCGTGCCGGTCCGCCGGGAGTGGCGCCTGCTCGGGCGGACGGTGCGGGCTGGTCAGCGGAGCAGGTAGTCGAAGGTGCCGGTGAGGTGCAGCAGCCGGTCCAGGAGTGCCGGGCGGGGGTCGATCCGCAGGCGCAGGCCGGCGGCGTCGGTGTGGCGGCGGATCTGGATCAGGGTGGACAGCCCCATGGAGTCGCACATGGTCATGGCGGTGCAGTCCAGCTGGAGCGTGCTCGCGCCCGGCCGCGCCGACAGCTCGGTCGTGACGGCCGAGAGGAGGGCGTCACAGGTCTCGTGGTCGAGGTCGGCCTCGACCACGACGGTGATCGTGTCGGGTCGCGGGGCCGGTCCGGGCGCGACGGGGTCTCGATCGGTGGGTGTGGTCATGCCGGGTTTCCGTGGTGCTGGTTCGGGACGTGGACCGTCGGTGGGAGCAGGGCCGCGACCGCGGTGCGCCCGTGGTCGAGCAGGGTGACGGAGCGGGGCAGGTCCCGCAGTTCGTGACGGAGGATCTCCAACGCCGGCAGCATCGAGGAGGCCGGGACGGCGCGGGAGCCGAGGACACCTGCGGTCCAGCTCAGGAAGCCGCAGAACAGGTCGGGGTCGTCGGTGTAGAGGCCGGCGGCCAGGAAGTCGACCACGTGCGCGATGTCCTCGGCAGTGTGCTGGAGCTGTGCCTCCGTGTAGGCCCTGACTGCGGGCACCTCCTTGAGCAGGCCGGAGACGACGGCGCCGACGAGGCGGGGCGCGCTCCGGCTCAGCAGGGTGTACTCCTGGTCGGCGAGGTGCGGGAGGTCGTCGATGGGCTGGTGCTCTGGCACCGGGGAGGCGAGTCCCCGGGCCAGCCGCTCGGCCGCGCCCCGGGCGCTCCGGGCCCAGGCGTCGGCTCCCAGCAGCCGGGCGTACCGGCCGTCCTGGCCGAACGCGGCCCCTCCTGCGAGCACCGGCACGCCCGCCGCCTGGGCGGCCGTGATCGTGGTGTGCGCGGCCGGCAGCCGGGGGGCGAGCGAGGCCGACAGGGCCAGCGCGTCGGGCGCGGTGCGGTGCAGCTCACTGATCAGGAGCGGAGTGGGGACCTGCGAGCCGAGGTAGTCGACCTGCCAGCCGCGCAGGACCAGGACCTGGGCCAGCAGCCGGGCCGGAAAGGCGTGCCACTCGCCGTCCACGCACGACACCGTCACCCTTCCGCGGGGGGTCCGCGGGACGCTGCCGCGCACCGCCGGGTGGGCGACGAGGGCGGTGACGACCCGGTCGTTGATCGCGGTGGCGGTGTGCTCCTGGGCCACGGTCAGCCGGTTGGCGGCCCACTCGGCGCCCACCCGGGCCTGGACGGGGGCGATCACGTCGAGGAGGACGGCCTCCGGCGCCACCCCGGCGCCCAGGGCGTCGAACGCGACGGCGCCGGCTGCCGCCTCGTCGCCGGCCGACACCGCGGCCCACAGACCATCGGCCCATGCCGCCGGGTCGTCCGTCCGCGGAGCCGGAACCTCCAGGTCGGGGGCCGTCACTGGTCCGGCTCCCCGGCAGCGCGCCCGGCACCGGCGGAGAGCCGGCTGCCCTGCGGCGCCGCGATCACGAGAACCGCCATGTCGTCGTGCCGGCTGCTGCCGACCCATTGGGAGGCGAGCATCAGGACCCGTTCGACGATCGCCTCGGCGGGCATCCGGGCGCATTCGCCGAGCACGCGCACCAGCCGTTCCTCCCCGAACATCACGTTCCCCAGCGGACCGCCCCGGGCTTCGGTGACCCCGTCGCTGTACAGGACGCAGGCCTCGCCGGGAGCCAGGACGACGGTGTCGGACTCGATCCGAGTCTCCGGTAGGGCGCCCACCAGGCTGCCGGACGTACGGGCGGTCTCGACGCTCCCGTCCGCCCGGACGACCAGTGGAGCCGGATGGCCGGCCGCCGACAGCCGGACGGTGACCCGGTCCTCCTGCCGCCGCACCGATGCCAGCACCATGGTGGCGAAGCGCGTGTGCTGCGAGGTGAGCAGCGCGCGGTTCAGCAGGGTCAGCAGCCTGGGGTGGTCGTCCGCGAGCGGCAGCAGCGCGTGCAGGGTGTTGCGGATCTTCCCGGTCAGTACGGCGGCCGCCAGCCCCTTCCCGCAGACGTCGCCGAGTACCGCCAGGGTCTCGCCGTCCGGGTCCGTCGCGGGGTGGACGTCGTAGAAGTCGCCCCCGATCCGGTCCCGGTCGACCGAGGCCCGGTAGCCGGCGGCGTAGTCGGTCCCCGCCACGTGTTCCAGCCGCGGCGGCAGCAGTTCACGCATCAGCAGGTCCGTGACGGCGGCCTGCTCCGAGTACATCACCGCAGCCGAGACCGCCGCGCCCGCGCGGGCGGCGAACAGCCGGGCGAAGACCTCCTCCGAGGGCGAGAAGGCGCCGTGGCCCGCGCCGCGCAGCAGCACCAGCGCCCCAGCGGGAACACCGTGGCCCGGCAGCGGGGTGACGGACACCGCGCCGACGGCGGTCATGCCTTCGGGAACGAGCCACTGGGGCGCCGAGGAGGGGTCGATCCAGCGCGAGGGCACGGGCGGGAAGCCCCGCAGGGCCTCCGCCAGGCCGGGTACGGCGGAGGCGTCCGCCCGGGCCCGGCCGTGCACCGGCGGCTCGCCCCGGACGCAGGACACGAAGCGCAACAGCCTGCCGCTGGTGGGGGAGACGACCACCGCGGCGTCCGCCAGGTGGACCGCGGCCTGCTGGGCGGTGGTCTCCAGACACCGTTCGACGTTGAGCGAGGCGAGCAGCTGGCCCGAGAGGTGGGCCAGCAGTTCCCAGCGGTCGCGTTCGAGGGCCGCGGCCAGACTGCGGTCGGCCCCGTCCACCAGCCACCACACGACGCTTCCGTCGGCCTGGACCGAGGGATGGGCCTCGACCTCGCCGCCGGCCAGGACCCCGCGGACGGCCGGCGAGGAGCCCCGGGCGGAGCGCCCGGGATCGCCGGGGCCCTCCCCGGACATCCGCAGGTGGGCTTCGAGCAGCCACGGTGCGACCGCGGCGCCCCGGGCTGCGGAACGGCCGCCGAGCAGCTCCCGGGCGGTGCCGCTGGCATGGACCACGGTCCCGTCGGCGGCGAGGAGCAGCACCGGGTGGGGGGCGTCCGCGAGGAAGGCCAGACCGGGGTGGGTCGGCGTGGGTGGATCGTCCGTCGGAAGGATTGGCATCTCGTCCGGCCCTGCTGGACCATCACCTCACTCTGTTCGTGCAGCGGCTGCGACCGGTGCGCGCTGGCCCGAAGGACTCGGTCGGCCGGCCGCGGAACCGCACGAAGTCGACGGTGCGCTGGATGAGGGTCCATGGTAGCGGCCTCGATCCGCCCCCGGGCCGACCCGATCGGCCGCGCGCGGATGCCGTAGCATCCCGCTGTGACGGAGAACGACGAGGTGGTCGTCCACGGGGCCCACTGGCCGGGCCATCGACTGGTGGCAGCCGAGGGCGAGCTCGAGTGGGAGAGCGCCCAGGCCTTCGCCGAGCAGGTCGACCGCGCCGTCGAGGGGTTCTCGGGCCTGCTGGTCGCGGACCTGTCGCGGGTGGAGTTCGCCGATTCCTCCGCACTCCACACCCTCTTCGAGGCCCACCGGAGCCTTGCTGCCGGAGGCGGGCGGCTGGTGATCGCCGGCCCGCTGGATCCGCTGGTGCGGCGCCTCTTCGAAGTCTCCTCGACCACCGGGTACTTCGCGTTCGCGGAAACCGTGGCCGAGGCCGTCGGTGGACCGGAGCCCACCGAGCCCCGTGCGGGTGGGGCCGGGTGACTCCGGGACCGGAGCGGTGCGGAGTGATGCACGGCTCACCGGGCATGCGAAGGTTGACATCCCGCACCGTTCGCACTCCGAACCTTCCCTGCGGCTTCACCCCGTCAGAGGTCCTCGTATGCCGGAACCGCTCCTCCCGCCCGACAGCACGGCGGGCCCCGCAGTACTGCGCACAGGACCCCCGGCGGACGAGCAGGGGGTCCAGGTGCACCGCGCGGCAGTCGGCGGAGGCCTGCCGGTGGCCACCGCGGCGGATGCCCGGTCGGTCATCACGTCCTTGCTCAGCGCCGTACCCGGTGACACGAGCGCGGCGCGGCGGGACGCCCACCTGGCCGTGACCGAACTGCTCACGAACGCCCTACGGCACGGGGGCGGGCTGACCGGCTTCCGCGCTCGGCTGGACGTGAAGCCGCCGGTGCTGCGCATCGAGGTGGAGGACCGCTCGGACGAACTGCCCCGGGCCCCGGAGCGGGAGGGGCCGGGCCCAGACCGGCTCGGCGGCCGCGGGTGGGTGATCGTCCGGCGACTGGCGGCCAGCTGTAAGGTCGAGCGGTTCCCCGGGGGAGGAAAGCGCATCACCATCACGATCCCCGTCCGCTGAGGGCCCGCCGCCGAACCGGCGGGGGGCGTAACGCCGGACGTCGGTCGGCCCGCGACATGGCATGCTCCTCGCATGACGGACCACGACCGACCAGCACCGCCCGGTTCGAGCGCTGACAGCAGTGCGACGCCGGGTGGTCATCCGCAGGAGAGCGCGATCCAGGACGTGCTGGACGCCTCCTTCGGGTCGATGGTCCTGCTCACGCCGGTGCTGGGGACGCACCGGGAGGTGGTGGACTTCCGCTTCACCGCGAGTTCTCCCCAGGCGGTCGACATCGCCGGGCGCCGCGGCCCGGAGCTGCTGGGACGGAGCGTCCTGGAGATGTATCCCGGGGTCGCCGGCAGCGACCTCTGGCGCGGCTACCTCGACGCCCACGCGACCGGCGTCCGCTGGGAGGGCGAGCTGAACTACGAGGAGGTCGCGGCCGGCATCCCCCGGTCCTCCCGCTACAAGGTGCGGGCGGTGCCCTGCCGGCAGGGACTGGTCGTCTCCTGGACCCGCCTGGACGCCCACGAGCGGAAGCGGCGCAGGCAGGCCCTGATGCGGCAGTTGGGCCGGACCGGCTGGATGGACCACGACCTGGTCCGCGGCGAGGTCAGTTGGTCGCAGGAGGTCTACGCGATCTTCGACCGGCCCCGGCAGCTGGGGCCGCTGGCCTTGTCGGACCTGCCCGCCCGGGCAGCGGAAGAGGACCGTGAGGTCCTGGCCGCAGAGGTCGGCCGGTTGATGGGCGGCGGCGGGCGGATCGACCGCACCGTGCGGATCGTGCTCGCCGGGGGAGAGGTGCGACACGTCCGGATCGTCGCCGAGGCCCAGATGGACGCGCACGGTGATCCGGTCGAACTCAACGGGCTGTTCCAGGACCTGACCGCGGACAGGCGCGCCGAGCAGGAACTGCTGGAGCACCAGCAGGCGGTGCTCGCCCACCAAGGACTGCTCGCGGCCGAACGGGACCTGGCCGCCCGGCTCCAGAACACGCTGCTGCCGCAGTCGCACCAGGTGCTCGAACTGGCGGGCCTGGTCGTCGACGTCGCCTACCGGCCTGTGCAGGAGGGGCTGAACGTCGGCGGCGACTGGTACAGCACGCTCGAACTGCCGGACGGCAGTGCGCTGCTGGTCGTCGGCGACGTCGCGGGCCACGGCCTCGACGCGGTGGCCACGATGGCCCTGCTGCGCTTCACGGCCAAGGGCATGGCCATCACGGGCACGCCGCTGCCGGAGATCCTCCACCGCCTCAACGCCCTGCTGCTGCACAACTACGACCGGCCGTTCAGCACCGCCACCATGATCATGGCCTGCTACCGGCCCGACACCTCGCGGTTCACCTGGGTGCAGGCCGGCCACCTGCCGCCGCTGCTCCTCCGGGACGGCGAGGCCCGCTTCCTGCCGGCTCCGGCGGGCATCCTGCTGGGAGCGACCGGCACCCCGCGCTACGAGGCGTCGTCGATCGAACTGCTGCCCGGCGACGAACTCCTGCTCTACACCGACGGGTTGATCGAGAGTCCGGGGGAACCCCTGGACGCGGCCATGGCGCGACTGGCCTCCGCGGCCCGGGGGCGTGGCGGCGGCGGGCCGTTCCTCGCCGGGCTGGTGCGGGAGTTGGTGGGGACGGCCGAGCGCCGCGACGACGTCTGCGCCCTGCACGTCCGTCGCTGACCGGACGGCAGCCTGTCCCGGCACGTCCGGCGTACACGGAATCTTCACGCCGGAGCCGGGCATGCTCCCGCCGCGAGCGGGTAGTCGCGCCGCCGGCTGTGCCGGAGTGATGGAGGAAGAGGACCGACATGGGTATCACCACTGAAGAGCTGCTCCAGGTGGAGACCGGCCTCGCGCCGGATGCCGCCGGCCCGCTCGTCGGCGCTTCCGGACGCGACGCTGCACCGGAACTCGCCGACGTGGAGGACCCGGGTGAGGTCGCTCCGGCGGACGCCCGGGAGCTGACCCGGGCCCTGCTGGCGCGGCTGGCCGCCCTGGAGGAGGGCACCAAGGAGTACTCGTACGTGCGGGGCACCCTGGTCGAGCTCAACATGTCGCTCGTGCGCTTCGTGCTGCGGCGGTTCGGCGTGAAGCGGGAGAACCAGGACGACCTGCTCCAGGTCGGTGCCATCGGCCTGATCAAGGCCATCGACCGCTTCGACCCCGAGCACGGGGTGGAGTTCAGCTCCTTCGCCATCCCGACGGTGCAGGGCGAGATCCGCCGCCACTTCCGCGACAACACCTGGACGGTGCACGTCCCCCGGCGGATGCAGGAGCTGCGCCTGGCCCTGGCCAAGGCCCAGGACGCGCTGTCCCAGCAGTTCGACCGGGCGCCCACGGTCGCGGAACTGGCCCGACACCTCGAACTGCCCGAACCGGAGATCGTCCAGGGCCTCGCCGCCGCCAACGCGCGTACGGCCGGTTCCCTGGACCTCTCGGTCGACTCGCAGCGGGACGGCAGCGCCATGTCCGTGGCCGACCGGCTGCTCGGCGTCGACGAGGACCACGCCGAGCGGGTGGCCGATCTGGTGGCGCTCAAGCCGTTGATCGCGGCCCTGCCGGCGCGGGAGCGGCTGATGCTGTCGATGCGGTTCACCGAGGACATGACGCAGAGCCAGATCGGGGAGCGGCTGGGACTGTCGCAGATGCACGTCTCCCGGCTGCTCAGCCGCACGCTCAAGACCCTGCGCGAGGGCCTGGCGGGCGACGGGGACCGAGCCAGGCGGGTCGGCCGCAGCAGTGGGCGGGCGTAGGGTGCGTAGGGGTTCGGTGGACGAAGGACGATGATGACGAACGAATCGGGAACCAGCAGCGTGCCGCGGGTCGAGGATCCGCCCGTGACCGGGCTGGAGGTCCGCCTCCACCGCACCGCGGGCGAGCTGTCCGTCTGCGCACTCGTCGGGGACCTGGACATCGAGTCCCGCGCCCCCGCGGGCTGCGCGATCGACGGACTGATAGCGGAGCGCCCCCCGTTGGTCGTTATCGACCTGGAGCGGGTCGGGTTCTGCGACTCCTCCGGCCTCAACCTGCTCCTGCGGGCCCGGATGAACGCCATCGCGGCAGGAGTCGACTTCAGGCTCGTCCACCCCTCGCCCGCGGTGGCGCGGGTCCTGGAGATCACCGGCACCGACTCCATCTTCTCGATCGACGCCGACGGTGAGAGCCTGCGCACCGCGTCCGGCCGATGAGGGACCGCGGGGCGGAGCCGGTGCACCGCGGGCCGGCGGCCGAGCCGTCGATCCACGTCCGAGTCCGAGTGAGCAGCGGGTCCGGCCGGACCGGTACCGCAGTGGAAGGGGGCAGCCGCCCATGACTGCCAACGGGGTGACCCTGGGCGACGGCAGAGCGGCCGTCGGGGCCGTACGACCGGCCGGCGGACAGCTCCGGCGGCTCGGACTGGCAGGGGTGGCCAAGCCCGTGGCCCGGTCCCGCTCCTTCACCGCGCGAGCGCTCGCCGACTGGTTCGGGCCCCTCGAACCGGTCGAACCCTTCGGGCCCGAGGCGTCGGCGCCGACGGGCCAGGACGTCGTCCTCCTGGTGGCCGAACTCGTCGCCAACGCCTTGATGCACGCGGGCGGTGCGCTGGAGCTCGCGCTGCACGCGCGTCCGGGCACGCTGCGGATCGAGGTCAGCGACGGCTCCCCCGTCCTGCCCGCTCTCCGCCTCCCGCACCTGCCCGGTACGCCCGGCGGCCACGGGCTGGTCATCGTCGAGCGCGCCTCCTGCCGGTGGGGCGCCGAGACCCACGAGCTGGGCAAGACCGTGTGGGCCGAGGTCCGGCTGTAGCGACCCCGCCGGAAAGCCCGCAGACGATTCCGCCGATGCCGACATTCAATCCCGGATCCAGGGCACCCGAGGAGCAGAGAGCCGACTGACGAGGAGTGGGACAGCATGGGTATCGGTGGCTGCATCGGATTGTTCGCCCTCGGCGCCATCATGGTCTTCGCGACGGACTGGCACCTGAACGGAATCAACGTGCACACGGTGGGCTGGATCCTGATGGCCGCCGGACTCCTGGGCATGATCACCTATGCGAACATCTACCGCCGGCGGCGCCTGGTCCGCCGGATCGGAGTGGACGAGCCGGTCGAGGAACGCCGCTACTACGAGTAGGCGTCGGGCCGGGGGAATCGCCCGCGGTCAGCGCGGCCTGTGCCGTCCGCGGGCACGACCGGGCGCCGTCGCCGGTCGGCTGCGGCTCAGTAGGCGAACGTGGCGCGAATGCGCTTGCCCCCGTTCGGCAGGGGCTCGATGCGGCAGGTGTGCGCGAGGATCTGCACGAGCGCCCAGCCGCGGCCTCCCGGTGCTTCGGGGGCCCGCTGGTCGAGCGGCTCACCCGTGGGGTGGCGTTCGTCGGCGTCCTCGACATCGACGACGAGCCGGCGGCGCTCGTGGTCGATGCGGGCGTGGAAGCCGGTCAGCCCGCCGGCGTGCCGGTGGGCGTTGACGACCAGTTCGGTGGCGGCGAGCTTGACGTCGGCGAGCAGGCGGTCGGTGTCGCCGTCCAGGGTTCGGACGAGCTCGGTGAGCAGGGCGCGGGCGTCGGCTGCGGTGACCACCCGCCGGGGTCGGTGACGGGTGCCGTCCGCGCCCGGTCCGTCGGGTGAGACCGTTCCGTCGGCGTGGGACATGATGCGGCCTCGTATCAGGGTCTTGTGCGCGGAGCGAGCAGAGGAAGGACGCTGTGGGGCGCTGTGCGATGCGTGTGCCCGGAGAGTGGTGGTTGATGCCCGGACGGAGTGGTCACGTCGGGCCGGTGCCCGTGGTGGGCGGTCGGCGGAAGGCCGCGGCCATCCGCGCGGCCTCGCGCGGATCGGGTGCGAGGGTGAAGTGGCGGTCCGTCGCGGTGACCTCGAGCAGGCGGCTGACGGCGCTGGTCAGCGGCCCCACCAGGAGGAGCAGGCCGCCTTCGGACCGCATCCGCCGGTCGGCGAGGACCAGGAGGCGCAGCGCGAAGGAGTCGGCGAAGGTGACCTCGGCGAGTTCCACGGCGAGCACCGGCGGCCGCGCGGCGACCGCGGCGTCCAGCTGCTCGGAGAGCTCGGCCCCGCGGTCGTAGTCGAGTTCGCCGCTCAGCGCGAGCACGGCCATGCCCGGGGTGTTCCTGTGGTCCGTCACCCGGCCGATGCTATAGACCTCGGGGTGGCGGCCGGGAGGCGGGTCACCTGCCCGTAAGGTCGTCCACCGGTGCGTCGGCCGGCCCGGCCGACGCGGCACGATGACCCGGTCCAGTGCGGTCGGGTGTGCCCACGTCGACGGGGGAGGAACTCCGGTGCCAGGTGCAGTGCTGCCCCCGGCGGGAGGTGTGTTCGGCGCCGACCCGCTCGTCGGCGCCGACCTGGCCCGGGTCGACTGGGCGGCGACGCCGCTGGGAGAGCCGGAGCACTGGCCGCAGAGCCTGCGAACCGCCGTGCAGATCCTGCTCTCCTCCCGGTTCGCGATGTGGATGGCCTGGGGCCCGGAGCTGACGTTCTTCTGCAACGACGCCTACCGGCGCGACACCCTGGGGCAGCGGTACCCGTGGGCGCTCGGCCGGCCCTTCCCCACGGTGTGGCCGGAGGTCTGGGAGGATGTCCGCCTCCGGGTCGACAGCGTCCTGCACGACGGCGTGTCGACCTGGGACGAGGACCTGCTGCTGTTCCTCGAACGCTCCGGGTACCCGGAGGAGAGCTACCACACGTTCTCCTACAGCCCGTTGCGCGACGAGTCGGGCGCCGTGGCCGGCGTGCTGTGCGTGGTCAACGAGGAGACCCAGCGGGTGGTCGCCGAGCGGCGGATGGCCACCCTGCGCGACCTCGGCTCGGACCCCGGCGCGGTACGCACCGAGGGCGAGTTCCTGGCGTTCGCCGCGGAGCAACTCGCCCGCAACCCCTACTCGATGCCCTTCACGCTGACCTACCTGTTCGAGGAGGGCGGATCGGCGCGCCTGGCGGCCTCGTCCGGCATCGACGCCGCCCACCCCGCGGCCCCGGCGCGCCTTCCCGCCGACACGGAGGTGCCGTGGCCCGTGGCGGCGGCCCGCCAGGGACACAGCCGGGTGGTGGACCTGGACGCGGCACCGGTCTTCGACGGACTGCCGCACGGGATGTGGAGCGAGCCGCCGGCCCGGGCACTGGTGGTCCCGCTGACGCGCGCGGGGGAGAGCCCGGACGGTTTCCTCGTGTCCGGGCTGAACCGGTTCCGGCCGCTGGACGGTGACTACCGCGCCTTCCTCGGCCTCGTCGCGGGCCACCTGGCCGCCGGGATCGCCAGCGCCCGCGACCACGAGGCGCAGCGGCGGCGTGCCGAGGAACTCGCCGAACTGGACCGGGCGAAGACCGCGTTCTTCTCCAACGTCAGCCACGAGTTCCGCACCCCGCTGACCCTGATGACGGGTCCGGTCGGGGACCTCCGCCGACGGCTGGCCGACGCCGGAGAGGACGTCCGGGCCGATCTGGAGGCCGTCCACCGCAACGGCCTGCGGCTGGGCCGGCTCGTCAACGCCCTGCTCGACTTCTCCCGCATCGAGGCGGGACGGTTGCGGGCGGCTCCGGTGCCCGTCGACCTCTCGGCGGTCACCGCCGACCTGGCGTCCGTTTTCCGCTCCGCGATGGAGGCGGCGGGCCTGGCGTTCGAGGTCGACTGCCCGCCCCTGCCGGCCCCGGTCGCGCTCGACACGGGACTCTGGGAGCAGGTGGTGTTCAACCTGCTCAGCAACGCCCTCAAGTTCACACCCGAAGGCGCGGTGCGGGTGCGGGTACGCGCGGTGGACGGGCGCGCGGAACTGACGGTGCAGGACACCGGCACCGGCATCCCCGCCGCCCAGCTCCCGCACCTGTTCGAACGGTTCCACCGGGTGGACAATCCCCGGGCACGCTCGCAGGAGGGCAGCGGCATCGGCCTGGCCCTGGCCAGGGAACTGGTCGAACTGCACGGGGGCACTCTCACCGCCGTGTCGGTCGAGGACGAGGGCAGCAGCTTCACCGCGGCCCTGCCGCTCCGCCCCGGGGCGCGGCCGACGGAGCCCGCCAGCTCCGGTCCGCCGTCCCCGGGGGCGCAGTCCTACCTTCAGGAGGCCCTGGGCTGGCTCCAGGACGCCGAGGAGCCCGACGGCCGGTACGCCGACCCTTCCCGGGACGGCTCCCCCGCGACCGCCGCGGCCGCCACCCGCGTGCTGGTCGCCGACGACAACGCGGACATGCGCCGCTACCTCGCGCGCATCCTGCGCGGCGCCGGCCACTTGGTCACCGTGGTTGCCGACGGTCGGCGCGCACTCGCCGCGGCCCGGGCCCACCTCCCCGACCTGGTGGTCAGCGACGTGATGATGCCCGGTCTGGACGGACTCCACCTGGCCCAGGCCCTGCGGACCGACTCCCGCACCGCAGGGGTGCCCATCCTCCTCCTCTCCGCCAGGGCCGGACAGGAGGCCGCCGTCGAAGGACTGGCGGCGGGCGCGGACGACTACCTGGTCAAGCCCTTCGCCGCCGCCGAACTCCTCGCCCACGTACGCTCGATCGTCGACCTGTCCCGGGTCCGCAGCCGACACGCCCGCTGGCGCACCGCGCTGGTCGACTCCCTCCATGACGCCTTCTTCGTCTGCGACGGGGACGGCGCCGTCGTCGAGACCAACCCGGCCTTCGCCGCACTGCTCGGCCACGGCCCCGAACACCTCCCCAGCGCCCCGCCCCACCCGTGGTGGCCGGACGCCGACACCGAGCCCGACGCGCACCGGCGGACGGCGCGCGCCTTCGCCCGCCTCGTCTCCGGGGACGGCGGCCGTGCCACCCTGTCCGTGCGGCACGCCGACGGGAAGCGGCTGTGGGTGCAAGCGGCCTGCAACCGCGTCCAGGACCCCGACACGGGGACCACCGTCACCGTGGGAACCTTCCGCGACGTCACCGCCGAGTACCACGCGATCCGGCGCGAGGGTGCGGTCGCGGCCTTGGGCGAGATCGTCGCCGACGCGGTCGGCGTCGCCGGGGCCCTCGACGGAGCCGTGGCCGAACTGCGGGCCCTGTGGGACGCGGAACGGGTGCTCGCCGTACTGCTGCCCCGCGAAGCCGCACCGGTGCCGGTCGCCTGGGCCCCGGCCGCCCAGGAGGCGGCGGCCGTTCCCCGGCACCGCGATCTCGCGGCCGTGGCGGGAGCCCCGATGCTCGCGCCGATGGCAGTGCCGGGCGGGGCCGTGGTCCTGCTGGAGCACCCGGCCGGCCCGCTCGCCCTGCTGGTCGAGCTGGGCGGACGCCGGCCCTTCACCCGCGAGGACGAACTGCTCCTCACCCTGCTCGCCGGTCGTCTGGCCCAAGGGCTCGCCCGAGCCCACCGGATCGATCAGCAGCGCGAGACGGCCATCGCCCTGCAACGCGCCATCCTCGGCCCCGCCGATCTCCCGCAGGACTTCGCGGTCCGCTACGAACCGGCCACCCGCCCCCTGGAGGTGGGCGGCGACTGGTACGACACCGTCCCCCTGCGCGACGGCCGGATCGGCATCGTCGTCGGCGACTGCGTCGGCCGCGGGATCGAAGCCGCCACCGTCATGGGCCAGTTGCGCAGCGCGTGCCGTGCCCTGCTGCTCCAGGACCGCAGCCCGGCCCGCACCCTCGCCGCCCTCGACGAGTTCGCCGCCGGCGTCCCCGGGGCCCTGTGCACCACCGTCTTCTGCGCGGTCCTCGACCCGGTCACCGGTGTCCTTCGGTACTCGATCGCCGCTCACCCGCCCGGCATCGTCGCGCTGGCGGACGGCGGGACCGTCCTGCTCGACGACGGCCGGTCGCTGCCCCTCGCCGTGGCCCCCGACACGGTCAGGCCGGAGGCCGTCGCGGTGCTCCCGGCCGGCTCCGTCCTGCTGCTGGCCACCGACGGCTTGGCGGAACGCCGCGGGGTCCCGCTGCCCGAGAGCGTCGAGCACGCCGCCCGGGCCCTCGCCGAGAACGTCGGACTCCCGCTCGACCGGCTCGCCGACCGGCTGATGCAGACGCTGGCCCCACCCGGCGGTTACGAGGACGATGTCGCGCTGCTGCTGTACCACCACGGCGTCGCCCCGGCCGAAGGGCCACCGGACGGTGACGATCCGATCGGGCAGCAGCCCTGGTGACGTGCCGTGGCATCCACGACGCCGCGCCGCGGGACGACGGCGCGCGACGACCGCTCGGGGCTGCACCCGGCCCCGTCGCCCCGACCTCCGGCTCCCGTACGGCCCCCGGTACCGGGTGTGCAGCAGCCCTCGGCGTTCCGGGCGGGCGTCGTGCCGGGAGCGAGGAGGCGGAACGGCCGTCCGACGACGGCCCGGTGGTGCATGAAGTGGTGGCACGGGGGTAGCCGGAGGTGTGTGGACAGGCCGGCGGCGCGCAGGTTACCCCCCGGACTCGGCGCGCCGCTCCTGTCCTCCGGCCGGTCTCGCTGCGGTGAGACCGGCCCCACTCCTCTCCCGGGTGGTCTTCGTCCGACGCTGCCGCCTCGGGCCGTGCGCCTCCCTGGTGTGTGCTTCGCGCACGTTCTCTCCTCGGTCCATTCCGAAGGTTCTGGGGCTGGGTCGGGCAGGTCGTCGCCCCCGGTGGGGACGGGCGGCCCTGACCCTGGCCCCGCAAGTGGTGCGCGACCCTCACCCACCGGATTCCGGTCACCGCCGGCGGCGGCCGCACCACCGGCGACGTCCAGCTCGCCCACTGGATGGGCAGCCTGACTGGTTTCTTTCTTGATCATTTCAGGTAGGATCCCTGGCGCTGATGACTGGTCTTCGTCATCACCAGAGCCACCGGGGGATGGCCCCAGAAATGGATGTAGTCGCTATGAGAGCACGCGCACTGGCACGTGTCGCTGCGGGCGTGACGTTGTCACTGTCCGTGGTCGTCGGCCTCAGCGGAACGGCCGAGGCCTCCACCACCGCCCCTTACGTGCAGAAGGGGTCGCACGGACCCGCGGTTTCGTGTGTTCAGGCCTTCCTGAACGGTGTCGGCCTCGGCCACAGGATCGCCGTGGACGGCGACTTCGGGCCGGATACGGAGGGCATGGTCGAGGACTTCCAGCGCGCGTACGGCAACGGCCTCAGCAGGGACGGCATCGTCGGGCCCAAGACCGGTACCGCCCTGTGGAATTCGTACTGGCAGATCAATCCGCAGGGCGGCTTGCAGTACTGCTACGACTACATCCCGACGAACTCGTAGCCTCGCTGATGATGCCGGACGGCCCCGGCGCTCCTGCGCAGCGGAGATCCCGTTCCAGCACCGCACCCGCCAGAGCCCGACGTACCGCGCTCACGCCCCCGACGTCGACAACCCGGCGTCCGGCGCTGATGATCGGCCCTTCGGACCGTGAACCACTCCTTGCCCTCGGCGGAGCTGTACGCCAGGACGATGATGCCCGCGATCGATGCCGGCCAGCGAGATGATCGAGCCGCGGGAGAGCAGCTGGATCACCCCGGTGGCGATCGTGAGCCACTCGATCACCAGCACCGTCTTCCGGGTCCGCCGAGACCGTCGCGGCGATGTCCACCCCGGCGGCGGTCATGCTCAAGGAGAGCGTCAACCGCTCCTTCGAGACGACGCTCGCCGAGGGCGTCCGCTTCGAACGCCGGCTGTTCCACTCGGTGTTCGCCACGGCGGACCAGAAGGAGGGCATGGCCGCCTTCGCCGAGAAGCGGGCGCCGAAGTTCGAGCACCGCTGACGGTCCGCGCGTGCGCAGCCCCCTCGCCCGGGGCGGCGCACGCCGGTCAGCCCTCCGACCGCCGCAGCAGGTAGGTGTCCATGATCCAGCCCTTGCGCTCGCGTGCCGACTCGCGCAGCTCGCGGATCCGTGGGGCGGCTTCGGTCAACGGCCCGGCGACCAGGATCTCGTCGGGAGTGCCGAGGTAAGCGCCGTAGTGGATCTCCAGTCCCTGGGGGTCGAGGCCGGTGAAGGCGGCCCGGCCGTCGAGCATCACCACCACGTCGTCCACCCCCTCGGGGAACCCCTCGGCCAGGCGGCGGCCGGTGGTGATCTGCACCGGGCGGCCGACCCGGGTCAGGGTGGTGCGGTGGGCGGCGGCGAGCGCGGAGACACTGCTGATGCCTGGGACCACCTCGTAGTCGAACGCGACCGCGCCGCGGGCCCGTACGTCCTCCACCACCGCGATGACGCTGTCGTAGAGGCCCGGATCCCCCCAGACCAGGAAGGCACCCGTCTCGCCCTCGCCGAGGTGCTCGGCGGCCAGCCGCTCGACCAGGTCGGCGCGCCGGAGGCGCCAGTCGTCCACGGCGGCGGTGTACGCGGGCGTGGTGCGGTCCCGCTCCGCGTCCGGTGCCTCGACCACCCGGTGCCCGGGCCGGCCGTGCTCGGTCAGCATCCGGCGCCGCAGGTGGATCAGGTCCTGTCGTTCCTCGCTCTTGTCGAGGATGAAGAACACGTCCGTGCGACCGATCGCCCGGACCGCTTGCAGGGTGAGGTGGTCGGGGTCGCCCGCGCCGATGCCGATGACGAAGATGTGCCGCATGGGAGCCATTCTGCCGTCCCTGAGGACCTGGCCAGGACGGCGGGGAGAGGAGCGCGCGTCGCGACGGCGGGTGCCGGGCAGCGTGGTGTCGCGCTCGAACCCTTGACCGGATCTTTTCCGTGTCGCCATGATGGGCCGTCAAGTTGTGACTCCGCCCTCGGGGGAAGTCCGGTTCGAGTCCGGCGCTGACCCGCAACGGTAGGCCTCCGACTCCGCGTCGGTGGCGAGCCCGAGTACCCGTCGGCGGAGGTGTGTCGTCCACTCCTCCCGTCGTGGTCTGCGGGCCGGAGCTCAGAGGGCTGCCCGGTGCGTCGCCGAGGCCCTCCGGGCCCCTGTGTGCGGGCCCGGAAAGGTCTCCATGCCCGCGCTCCGCCGCACCCTCGGTCTGCTCGCGATACCCGCTCTCGCCCTTGCCGCCGCGCTTCCGGCGGCCACCGCCGCGAGTGCCGCGCCCGCCGCCCCGACCTCGTCCGCGACGTTCCGCCCCGACGCCGCCGCGGGCGGCTGGCTGGCCCGCCAGCTCGTCGGCGGCGACCACTTCGAGTCCGTCTTCAACGGGACCGCCTACCCCGACCAGGGCCTGACCATCGACGCGGTGCTGGCCTTCGCCGCCTCGCGCAGCTCCGACGACGCCGCCGCGAAGGCCACCGCCTGGCTGGCGAAGCCCGAGATCATCAGCGGCTACCTCGGCGACGGCACCACCGAGGCCTATGCGGGCGCGACCGCCAAGCTGCTGCTCGCCGTCGAGGTCCGCGGCGGGGACCCGACGGCCTTCGGCGGCGTCGACCTGCCGGCCCGGCTGCGCTCGCTGCAGACCGCCGGAGGCCGCTTCTCCGACCGCTCCCAGTGGGGCGACTACAGCAACGCCTTCGGCCAGTCCCTCGCCCTGATCGCCCTGCACCGCACGCCCGGTGACGCCCCGGCGGCGGCCGTCGACTTCCTGGCGAACAGCCAGTGCGCGGACGGCGGCTTCCCGGTCTCCTTCGGCCAGGCCGCCTGCACCAGCGACCCCGACGCCACCGCGCTCGCCGTCCAGGCCCTCGCCGCCACCGGTCGCGCCGCCAAGGCGAACACGGGACTCGGCTGGCTCACCGCCCACCAGAACGGCGACGGCGGGTTCGCGGCCGCCGGGGCGACCGCCTCCAACGCCAACACCACCGGCCTGGCCACCCAGGCGCTGTTCTCCGGCGGGCGCCTGGCCGCCGGGTTCAAGGGCTGGAGCCGGCTGGTCAAGTTCCAGCAGGACTGCTCCGCCGACCAGGCGGTCCGCGGCGCCGTCGCCTACGACGCGAGCGGTTTCAACGCGGGCAACGGTGCCCGGGCCACGGCACAGGCCGTCCTCGGCCTCGCGGGCACCCCGCTGGCCACGCTGTCCGCCGCCGGTGCACGCCCCGGCGCCCCTACCCTCGCCTGCCCGGCCACGGACACGGCCAGGGACACGGCCACGCCCACGGCCGTGCGCTGAACGAGCCTGACTCCAGGAGGATTTCACCGATGACCGACACCTTCACCGCGGTCCGCCCGGCCCGCCGTGCCCGCCCGGCCCGCCGTACGCTCGGGTCGATCGCCGCTGCGGCGGCCCTCACGGCCGGCCTGCTCGGCGTCTCCGCCGTCCAGGCCCCGCAGGCGCGGGCGGACGCCTGCACCGGCACCACCGGGGTCACCGTCGTGGTCGACTTCACCGCCGTCGGCGGCGGCGTCCAGACCGGCTGTGCGCCCGGCGACCCGGCCAGCGGCCTGGCCGCGCTGACCGGGGCCGGTTTCTCGTACTCCTTCCACCCGCGCTTCCCGGGCTTCGTCTGCACGATCAACGCCCTGCCGACGACCTGCACCAACCCGACCGGCAGCGCCTACTGGTCGTACTGGCACGCCCAGCACGGCGGCCCCTGGTCGTACAGCAACCTGGGCGCGGGCAGCTACAACCCGGCACCCGGCGACGTCGAGGGCTGGTCCTTCGGCGCCGGTGCCCAGCCGGGCATCACCGCGCCCTGAACCGCGTCCTGAACCGCGTCCTGAACCGCGGACGCCGACCGGTGCCCCGGCTCCTCTCCCGGGAGGGGCCGGGGCACCGGTGACCCCCCCACCGCTGCGCGTCAGCCCCGGTGCCGCACCCGGGTCCTCCCGCTCGGCCACCGCTGACGCCTCATTGACTCTGCTTCGGTCAACGTGGTCTGATGAACCGATTTTTTGCCCTCGGCATTCAGGGGAAGCCGGTCCAACTCCGGCGCTGACCCGCAACCGTGGACCCACCTGAGGGTGGGTGAGCCGGAATGCCTGGACCGGGGGTGTGTTCACACAGCACTTGCGTCGTCGCGGACTACGACGTGGTCTCGACGGTCCCGTGTTCCCCGTGGGCGGCCGTCGGCTGCGCCGTTTCTCCCGTGTCGACCGACCAGGGAGTCGTCGTGAGGGTCAGCAGCAGTCGTACACGTCACAGAAACCGGGACCTCGCCTCGCTGGTGGTCGCCGGTGCCGTCGCGGTCGCCGCCTGCGGTACGGTCCTGCTGGGGCACCCCGAGAGCGCGGCAGCCCGGCCGACGATCCCGGCCCTGACCGGTGCCGACCTCACCACCGCCCGGCACGACGCGGACGGCCCCACCGCCACACCGACCCCGCCTGCCGGGAGGAAGCCGGACGCCGCCAAGGGGAGTGCCTACCTCACCGACCCGTCCCGCCTGACGGACGGTCACTACTACGAGGGGTTCCCGGCCTTCGCCGACTTCGGCCTGACCATCGACGGGGCCTACGCCCTCGCCGCGACCGGTACGGACGACGCCGCGCTGCGCAGGATCGTCGACTTCCTGGACCAGCAGGGCAAGGACGCGAGCGCGCGCACCGTCAACGACTGGACCGCCATCGGCACCGAGTACGCCGGCGGCGGGTCCATCGGCAAGGAGGCGCTGCTCGCCGAGGCGGTCGGCCGCAACCCGCGGAACTTCGGCGGCCACGACCTGATCGCCGCCCTCGCCGCGATGGTGTGCACCAAGGCCGACGCGAGCACGGGCTGCGACGCCCCGGGCAACTACACCTACGCCACCTCGGTCTTCTCCCAGGCGCTCGCCGTCATGGCCCAGCTCCGGGCCGGAGAGTCGACCGGTGCCGCTCCCGCGATCGGCTATCTGAGGAGCCTCCAGCACCCGGACGGGTCCTGGCCGAGCCTGATCCCGGCCGCCGGTGACGCGGATGTGGACAGCACGGCCATGGCCGTCATGGCCCTCGCCCTGGTCCCCGGGGACGAGGCCGCCCAGGCGGTCGAGAAGGGCCTCGGCTGGCTCGCCGCACGGCAGTTGCCCGACGGCGGCTTCCCCGGCGCGGCCGGCAACTCCACCAACTCGGCCGCGCTGGCCGTCCAGGGGATGACGCTGCGCAAGGCCGCCTACGGCGGACAGATCGCCAAGGCGCTCGACTTCCTCGCCGGGCAGCAGAACGGTGACGGCGGGTTCAACGTCGCCTCCACCGGGCAGCGGGGGTCGGACGTCCGGGCGTCCACGCAGGTGCTCGGCGGCGCCACCGGCATCTCCTTCGGCACGCTGTCCCGCGACCTCGGCGGCTCGCCGACGCCGACCGGGACGCCGTCCACCACGCCGACGGGCACGCCGACCCCGACCGGTACGGCCACCCCGACGGGTACGGCCACCCCGACGGGTACGGCCACCCCGACGGGTACGGCCACCCCGACGGGTACTCCCTCCACCACTCCGACCGGCACGCCCACCCCGACCGGCACGCCCACCCCGACGACCACGTCCTCCGGAACCCCGACCGGCGCGCCCCCCACGACCGCGCCCGTCCCCGCCACTGACCCGCCGTCGTCCGGCGGCGGCGACGCCCCGGTGGGTAGCGGTGCCGATGCGGTCGGAGGCGGACCGGCGCAGACCGGTTCGGACCACCTGGCCAGCACCGGAACCCAGGCACTGGCGCTGACGGCGGCCGCCGGTGCGCTGACCGCGCTCGGTGCCGCTGCCGTCGTCGTCGCCCGTCGCCGCCGGACGGCCGCCCCGGGGCGTCACCGGTGAGCCGGGGACTCGGGCAGCGGCTCGCCCGGCTGTCCGGAGCGGCGGCACTGACCTCCGCGCTGGCGTTCGGCGGCCTCGCCGTGGGCGTGGTCCCGGCTGCCGCTGCGCCGTTGCCGATGGAGCAGTGCACTCCGACCTCCGGGGTCGTCCTCGCCGTGGACCTGAGCAAGTGGGGCGGCCCGCTGCTGCGCTCCTGCGGCTCCACGCCCACCACCGGCTACACCCTGCTGAACCAAGGGGGTTGGAAGACCACCGGCACCGGCCACGACGGCCCGGCCTTCATCTGCCGGATCGGCTACAGCGGTTACCAGGGCGGCAAGCAGTTCCCGACCCCGGACCAGGAGAAGTGCGTCCTGACACCTCCGGCCACCGCGTACTGGTCGTACTGGCACGCTGATCCGGGCCAGAACGAGTGGTCCTACAGCCAGCTCGGGGCGATGCTCTACCAGCCGAAGCCCGGCAGCGTCGACCTGTGGATCTACGGCGGCACCAACGTGGAGGGCACCGAGGGGCGTCCGACCTTCTCGCCGGACAGCGTCCGGGCCCACAACCCCAGTTCCGGCGGGCAGCCGGCCGACCCGGGCCAGGGCACGACGGGCGGCTCCGGCGGAGCGGCGAGCGGTTCCGGTACGACGGGCGGATCGGGCACGACGGGCGGCAGCGGTACGACGCGTGGCGGCGGCTCCGGCTCGACCGGGGGTGCCCCGGCCCCGGCCGCACCCCGGCCCGGCGGAACCCGTCCGCCGGCGCCCGCCGCGACCCCGGGAACGGGTACCGCGGCCACTCCTGCGGACGGCATCACCCCGCCGGGAGCGCCCGATCCCACGCCGGTACCGGCCGAAGTCTCCACCGCCCCGCCGACCGAGACCCCGAGTGACGGGCCGACACCGCAGACGGCCGTGGCCGCGGCCGGGGCGACGTCCGCGCCCGCCGTGCCCGGCGGGGTGGTGGACGCCAACCCGGTGGCCGACGCCCCGCACGACTCCGGTTCGATGGTGCCCGCTGCGCTCGGGGCGGTCCTCGTCGTGGCGCTGGGCGTGGCCACGGTGGTGGCCGCACGCCGTCGCCGCCGACGGGCCGAGTGATCCGGTGAGCGCGCAAGACACCTGCGGCCTCGGCTCCCCGCAGCGCAGCCCCGGGCGGGGCGCCGGGGGCCGGCGCGCCCCGCGCAACCTCCACCCGCTGGCCTGGTGGGCCTGGGCGCTCGCCCTGGCGACCGCGGCCAGCCGCACCACCAACCCCTTGCTGCTCCTGCTCGTCCTCGCCGTGCTCGGCTACGTGGTCACCGCCCGCCGCAGCGAGGCCCCGTGGGCCCGCGGGTTCACCTACTACCTGTGGCTGGCGCTGACGGTGGTGGCGATCCGGGTGGTCTTCCGATGCGTCTTCGCCACCGGTGTCACCCCGCACGACCACCTGCTCTTCTCCCTGCCGCACATCCCCACCCCCGACTGGTACGCGGGGATCCGGATCGGCGGCCCGGTCTCGCTGGAGGCCACGCTCTCCGCCGCCTTCGACGGGCTGCGGCTGGCCTGTCTGATCTGCTGCATCGGCGCCGCGAACACCCTCGCCAACCCCAAGCGGGCCCTGCGCGTCCTGCCCGGTGCCCTCTACGAGCTCGGCGTCGCCGTGACGGTGGCGCTCAGTGTCGCGCCCCAGCTGGTGCAGAGCGTCCAACGGGTCGCCCGGGCACGGCGGTTGCGTGCGGGGCGGCGCAAGGGCGTCCGTGCCCTGCGCAGCATCGTGGTGCCGGTCCTGGAGGACGCGCTGGAGCGTTCGCTGGGCCTCGCGGCCGCGATGGACTCGCGTGGCTACGGGCGTTCCGGCACCGCCTCGCGCCGGTCCCGCCGGCTCACCGGGGTGCTGATGCTGCTCGGCCTGTGCGGCCTGTGCGCCGGGGTGTACGGACTGCTGGACGGGACGGCCCCGGCCGCGCTCGGCCTGCCCGCCTTCCTCGCGGGTGCCGTGCTCTGCGTGGCGGGTCTGCTGCTCGGCGGGCGCCGGGTGCGGCGCACCACCTACCGGCCGGACCGCTGGCGGGCCGCGGAGTGGGGCGTGGCCGGTTGCGGAGTGGCCGCCGCCGTGCTGCTGTCCGCCACCGTCGGCTACGACGCCACCGACCTCAACCCCTCCCTCTACCCGCTGACCTGGCCGACGCTGCCGCTGGTCCCGGTGCTCGCCCTGCTCCTGGCGGGCGCGGCCGGGATCGTCTCGCCGCCGCCCGGCCGCACGCCCGGACCCACCGCCGTGCCGGGGCCGCGCCCGACCGCGCAGCCCGACGACGCCACCGCCATCGCCGCCGCCACCACCACCGACCGCACGACCTCCGAGGTGAGCACGTGATCCGATTCGACCGGGTCGGCGTGGTGTACGACGGCGAGAGCACGCCCGTCCTGCGCGACGTCGACCTGCACATCCCGGAGGGCGAGCTCTGCCTGGTGGTCGGCCGTACCGGGGCGGGCAAGTCCACCCTGCTCGGCGCCGTCAACGGCCTCGTGCCGCACTTCACCGGCGGCACCCTGCGAGGCCGGGTCACCGTGGACGGCCGGGACACCGCCCACCACCCGCCGAGGGAACTCGCCGACGTGGTCGGCGTTGTGGGACAGGACCCGTCGGCCGGCTTCACCACCGACACGGTGGAGGAGGAACTCGCCTACGTCATGGAGCAGTTGGCGATCCCCCCGGAGGTCATGCGCAAGCGGGTCGAGGAGACCCTGGACCTGCTCGGCCTGGCCGAGCTGCGCCACCGCGCCCTGCACGAGCTCTCCGGCGGCCAGCAGCAGCGCGTCGCCATCGGATCCGTCCTCACCGCGCACCCCCGCGTGCTGGTCCTGGACGAGCCGACCTCCGCGCTCGACCCGACGGCGGCCGAGGAGGTGCTGGCCGCGATCACCCGGCTGGTCCACGACCTCGGGGTGACCGTCCTGCTGGCCGAGCACCGCTTGGAGCGCGTCGTCCAGTACGCCGACCGCGTCGCCTACCTGCCGGGGGACGGGACGGTCGTGCACGGTCCGCCCGCCGAGGTCTTCCGGGACACCGCGATCGCGCCGCCCGTCGTCGACCTCGGCCGCCTGGCCGGATGGCGGCCGCTGCCGCTGTCCGTCCGGGACGCCCGCCGCGCCGCCGCACCGCTGCGGGAGCGGCTCACGGACGTACCGGTTCCCCCGCCGCGCCGGGCAGCGGCGGCGGGGGAACCGGTGCTGGAGGCGAAGGGCGTGGTGGTCCGGTACGGGCCGGTGGCCGCCGTCCGGGACGTCCGGCTGGACCTGCGCGCGGGCGAGGTCACGGCGCTGATGGGCCGCAACGGCTCCGGGAAGTCCTCGCTGCTGTGGGCCCTCCAGGGTTCCGGGCCCCGCCAGGGCGGCAGCGTGAAGGTCACCGGAGCCGGGGGCGGGAAGGCCGAGGACCCCAAGCGCCTGCCCGCGGCCAGGGCGCGGCAGCTGGTCGGGCTCGTCCCGCAGACCCCCACCGACCTGCTGTACCTGGAGACGGTCGCCCGGGAACTCGCCCAGAGCGATGCCGAAGCCGAGGGCGCCGACGGGCCGACCGCCCGGCAGATCCTGGACCGCCTGGCCCCCGGGATCCCGGACGACACCCACCCCCGGGACCTCTCCGAGGGGCAGAAGCTGGCCCTCGTCCTGGCGATCCAACTGTCCGCCGCACCAAGGGTCGTGCTGCTGGACGAACCCACCCGGGGGCTCGACTACCACGCCAAGGAGGCGCTCACCGGCATCGTGGACGCGCTCGCCGCCGAAGGCCGTACGGTCGTCGTCTCCACCCACGACGTCGAGTTCGTCGCCTCCGCCGCCGACCGCGTCGTGGTGATGGCCGAGGGCGAGATCGTCGCCGACGGGCCGACCGCCCAGGTCATCGTCGCCTCGCCCACCTTCGCCCCGCAGACCGCCAAGATCCTCGCCCCACTCGGCTACCTGACGATCCGACAGGTCGCCGAGGCCCTCGAACCGGCGGAGGCCGCGCGATGACCGCCGTACGGATCCCCGGCCGGGCCCGCGTCGTCGTCGCCCTGGCCGCCTTCATCGGCCTGGTCGCCTTCACCTGGCCGTTCGTCGTCGCACCCGGGAAGTTCGGCTCCAACTACGCCCCGCCGCTGATCTTCGCCGCCCTGCTCGTCCTGGTCCTCGCCGTCGTCATCGCCGAGATCTCGGCCGGCGGCATCGACGCCAAGGCGCTCGCCATGCTCGGCGTCCTGTCCGCCGTCAACGCCGGGCTCCGACCCCTCGGCGCCGGGACGGCCGGCGTGGAGACGGTCTTCTTCATCCTCGTCCTGGCCGGCCGCGTCTTCGGCCCTGGCTTCGGCTTCACCCTCGGCTGCACCTCGCTGTTCGCCTCCGCCCTGCTCACCGGCGGAGTCGGCCCCTGGATGCCCTACCAGATGTTCGGCTGCGCCTTCGTCGGCATGCTCGCAGGCCTTCTGCCGAAGACCCGGCGCCGCCGGGTGGAGGTGCCCGTGCTGGCCGTGTACGGGGCCTTCTCCGGCTACCTGTTCGGCTTCCTGCTCAACCTGTCCTTCTGGCCGTTCTCCACCGACCCGAACAGTTCGATCGCCTACCTCCCCGGTCTGCCCTTCACCGAGCAGTGGCACCGCTACCTGCTGTTCGACCTCGCCACGTCGCTCGGCTGGGACACCGGCCGCGCCGTCACCACCCTGACCGCCGTGCTCGTCGTCGGGCCCGCCGTCCTGACCGTCTTCCGCCGAGCGGCCCGCCGCGCCAACTTCGAACCCACCGTGCGCTTCGAGGCCGATTGACGGCCCCGGCGGACAGGCCTACTCTGCCGGATGTAGTGATGGCGTAAGGAAGCCGGTGGAACTCCGGCACGGTCGCGCCACTGTGAGCGGATCGCCCTTCGGGACGGCCCGCGAGTCAGATACGACGCCATCACGATTCGCCCCAACAAGAGCGGGACGCACGATCCCCGAAGGAGGCTCCACCGTGAGCACCAGTATGCCCGGACCCTCTGCCCTGCCCGTCCCGGTCGTGGTGCCGGCGTCCAAGGCCGTCGCCTGGCTCGTCGTCACCGCGTTCCTCGCGCTGGCCGTCTACTACTTCATCGGCGTCGACCAGGGCGCCTACTCCGTGTTCGGCAAGGACATGCACATCCACGAGTTCGTCCACGACTCGCGGCACTTCCTCGGCTTCCCCTGCCACTGACGAGCGGAAGCAGCGAACAACCAGACATGGAGAAGAAACTCATCCTGCGCGGCGTGCTCGCCGGCGCAGTGGCCGGCCTGCTCGCCTTCGTCTTCGCGCGGATCTTCGCCGAGCCGCAGATCAACGCGGCGATCGAGTACGAGAGCGGTCGTGACGACGCGCAGGGCCTGCTGGACAAGGCCGCCGGCCTGCCCATGGACATGGGCGGACCGGACATCTTCAGCCGCACCGTCCAGGCCAACGTCGGCATCGGCACCGGCATGATCCTGTTCGGTGCGGCGATGGGCGCGCTGTTCGCGGTGGCGTACACCGTGTGCCTCGGCCGAACCGGCAGGCTCCGCCCGCGCAACCTGGCGATGCTGGTGGCCCTGGGCGGGTTCCTCGGCCTGTACCTCGTGCCGTTCGTCAAGTACCCCGCCAACCCGCCGGCCATCGGACACCCCGACACCATCCGCGACCGCGGCAACCTGTACCTGGCCATGGTCGCCTGCTCGCTCCTGTTCCTCGTGCTGGCGGTCTGGCTCGGCAAGCGCCTCCAGGCCCGGTTCGGGAACTGGAACGCCACCCTGCTCGCCGCCGGCGCCTTCGCGGCGGCGATCGGCATCGTCATGGCGGTGCTCCCCTCGCTCGGCGAACTCGCCGACAACGTCCAGCAGTTCGGCCATCACGCGACCGAGACGCCGCTGCCGCTGACCGACGACAAGGGCGCCATCGTCTACCCGGGCTTCCCGGCGGACACCCTGTTCGAGTTCCGCTTCTACTCGGTGGCCGCGCAGCTGCTGCTGTGGGCCGCACTGGGCCTGCTCTTCGGACCGATGGCCGAGCGAGTGATCAACGCCCGTGCGGCGGCCGCCACGGCGGTCCCGGCCGAGTCCGGCCCCGAGCCGGTCGGCGCGGCGTGACGCACACCCGACCGAGGACCGCGACGCCGCAGCGTGTCGCGGCCCTCGGGCCGTTCTTCGCCTACGAGACCCACGAGGCCGACGAGGCCCACGAGACCTGCCAGGCCCACGAGACCCATGACGACGGCGCAGTCGCCGTGCCGTGGCGGCCGATGGCCGAACTCCTCGATGATCCAGCGGTGTTGGGGGAGCGGGTGGCCTTCGCCCGGAACCACCTCGTGGCGGCGGGGGGTCGTCCGCCCGAGGCGGTCGAGCAGCGGGTGGCGGCCTCGGTGACCCACCTGGGGCTGGTGGCGCGGCTGCTCTCACCCGCGTTCGCGGTGGCCGTCCTGGACGGGGCGCTGCTCGGGTACGGGCTGCGGGAGGCGAGGTGGCAGCCGACACCGGGCGGCCTGTTCCCGCTGTCGCTGCCCGCCCGTGACGCCGTTCCCGTCGCCGACCGGGCCGAGCTCGCCGCGCGGTTCGCGGCGGAGGTGCTGGACGGGCCGGTGCGGGAGCTGGGCGAAGCGGTGGCCGCCTTCTCCGTCTCACCGCGGATCCGCTGGGGCAATGTCGCGTCGGCGGTCAACGGAGCGGCCGCGGGCGTCGCCCGCTCGCGGCCGGAACTCGCCTTGGCAGCACGGGAGTTCGCGAGGCGCCTGCTGGCGGTTCCGCCGCTGCGCGGGGCCGGCACCGTGGCCGCGGACGGCACCGGCTTCCGCCGCCGCAGCTGCTGCCTCATCTACCGGGCCGCACCGGACCGGGCCGGCGCGCTGTGCGGCGACTGCGTCCTCGCCGGGCCGGCGGACGCCTGAGCGGAGCAGGGCCCCCTCGGGCCTGCCGCAAAGCCCCCGGGCGGCCGATCCCAGGAAGGATGGTGAGCGGAGCCATGGCCCCACGCGAGGACCGACTGCCCCGGCGGCTCACCGAGGTCCCGATCGGCTGACCGACCGATCGAAGGGGTGACCGGCCGTACGGTTTTCGGCCAAGTGGGTCGCGGGCGCCGGGCCGTTCCACGACTCCGCTTAGGGATACCCGTGGGCATGTTATTGAACATGTCCCTGACAGGAGTGTCCGGGCGGTGACAGCCGGACGCTGTGACCGGTGTTCCGTTTGGAGGCACGGCGGTTCGGTGGATCCGGCCAAGGTGTACCGGCCCTGTTCCGTGGGGTCCGTCGTTCGCGGAGGATTCGTTGCCCGAGTCCTCCGGTCGGGACCGGAGGAGCGTGGACACGCGTCCTGCCGTGCCGCGGGTCCGGCGGACGTCAACGGAGTTGGAGGGGGCTTTGTCCAGAGGTGCCGGCATGGCGCGGTCGTCCGCGCGCTCGCGGTTCCGGTGGATCGTGTTCGTGGTGGCGACGGCGCTGGTGGCTCCGTTGGCACAGGCGGGAGGCCTGCCACCGGCGCAGGCGTCCGCGCCCGCGCCCGCGTCCTCATCCGGATCCGTGGCATCGAGAGCGGTGCCGCGGGATCTGCCGATCCTGTCGGTCCCGTCGGCGGCCGGGCAGCAGCCGCAGGCCGAACTGCGGGAGCCGAAGGCCGACTTCGCGCCCTTGGCGGCCAGCGGGGATCCGCGCTCCGACGAACGGGGGCGCGAGCGCGCCGCAGCCCAGGAGGCGCCGCAGACCAGCCCGGTGTCCCCGGTCGACGGCGCCGTGGTGGGGACGGAGACGCCCGCGCTGCAGGTGGCCGCGGCCGGTGACGGCGTCCTCTACTGCTTCAAGGTCTCCACCGGGTTCGACGGCCGATCCGGCAGCGTGGTGGACTCCGGGTGCCTCGACCAGCCGCAGTGGACGGTCCCCAAGCACGTGCTGCACGACGGTGGCCGGTACACCTGGACGGCGGCGACCGCGGTGTCCGGCGGGACGACCGCCACGCCGCCGCAGTGGGTCGGGCACTTCACGGTCAACCAGCGGGTCGGCGACCCGGGGCCGGCACCGACCGACCACCTGGGCCCGGTCACGGTGAACCTGTTCAACGGCAACGCGCACGTCGAGGCCGCCGGGCCGGCGTTCCAGACCGTCGGCGGATCGGCGGGCGTCAACCTCGCCTACAACTCCCGGGAGGGCGCCCCGCACGGCGTCCGCGCCTCGTACTTCAACGACTCCCGGCACGCGGGCGCCCCGGACGCGATCCCAGTGATGGTGCGCGGCGAGTCACAGGTCAACCTGGACTGGGGCATCCCGTGGACCGGCAACCCGGACAACCTGCCGTGGCGTGACAACCCGATGCCGCCCGCCCTGGACAAGAACTGGTTCGTGGTGCGCTGGGAGGGCCAGTTCAAGGCCCCGGTCACCGGGGACTTCCGGTTCGCCGGCGCCCACACCGACGGCGCCCGGATCTGGCTGGGCGACAAGCTCGTCTACGACAACGCGGGGCCCGCCGAGCCCGGCAACGACTTCCTGCTGCCCGGCCCGCGCCAGGCCGGCGAGGTCGCGTTGAAGGCCGGCCAGTCGGTGCCGATCCGGGTCGAGCTGTACCACCACTCCGACGACCGTCCGCGCATGGTGCTGTGGGCCAAGAGCAGCACCGGCACCGACGACCACCGCACCCACAACCTGGATCCGAGGATCGTGCCGACGGAGTGGCTGCTCTCCGCGGACTCCCAGGCGCTGCCGGCGGGTTGGACGCTGTCGGCGCAGTCCAGCGGCTACAGCCGTGCCGAGATGCTGGACGGCTCGGTGGTGCTCACCGACGGAGCCGGCGGCAAGCACACCTGGGCCAAGGCCTCCACGGGCGGCTACGCGCCGCCGGCCGGTGAGGACGGCGTCCTCGCCTTCGACACCTCGGGCCGGATCACCCTCACCGAGGGTGACACCGTGTCGCTGTTCAACCCCGACGGCACGCTGGCGGCGGTGGAGTCGGTCCTGGACGGCAAGAAACCGGCCGCCCTGCAGTACCTCTACAGCGGGACGCCGCCGCGGCTGACGCAGATCAAGGACCCGGTCTCCGGCCGCTCGCACCAGCTCTTCTACAACACCGACGGCGGCGACGGCTGCTACGGCGCAACGCCCCGCCCGCCCGGCTCGGACCCGGCGCCGCCGCAGATGCTCTGCCGCATCCGGTACTGGGACGGCAGCGAGACCAGGCTCTGGTACCAGATGGGCACCCTGGCCCGGGTCGAGAACCCCGGCGCGGTCATGCAGGACTTCGACTACCTGGGCCGGGCCTCGGCCAAGCAGCGCTACGACGAGGCCGGGGACAACGAGGAGGAGAAGCAGAAGGCCCTGGACAGCATCGGGCCGCTGGCCACCATCCGGGACGCCCTGGCCTACGACTGGGTGGCGCACCAGGCCCCGTCCGCGGCGAACGCGTGCACCAACACCGGTGACACCGCCGCCGTCTGCACGGTGATCGGCTACGACTCCGTGACCGAACAGCCCCAGGAGCCGCCCGCCCTGCGCGCGGTCCAGGTGCTGGCACCGGCCCCGGACGGCCGCTCCGCCGACAAGCGCGCCGAGCACTTCTACCAGTACTACCTGGAGCGCAAGCAGGCCACCGTGGCCCTGGCCGGGGTGTACGACTCCACCCGCTCCCGCACCGTCACCTACGACGACGCCGGACGCACCCTGGTCACCACCGACTTCACCGGGGCGAGCATCGCCGCGGAGTGGAACACCAAGGACCAGGCCACCGCGGCCGTCGACAGCGCCGGCCGCCGCTCCACGACGGTCTACGACCACGCCGACCGCCCGGTCGACAAGTACGGGCCCGCACCGGCGTCCTGCTTCACCGGCCAGACCCCGACACCCGCCTGCGCGGCGAAGATGCCGCACACCCACACCACCTACGACGAGGGACTGGCCGGGCTGTCGGCCGCCTTCTACGACAACCCGGAACTGGCGGGCGTCCCGCAGGCGTTCGCCACCGGGGTCGGCGCCGCCGACGGGGCACTGTCACGGTCGTGGGGACCGAGCCCGCCGGTGGCGAACACCGGCGGCTGGTCCGGACGCTTCACCGGCGAGGTGCAGTTCCCGGCAGCCGGGCAGTACGGCCTCGGGTTCACCGCCGTCGACGGCGTCCGCCTCTGGGTCGACGACGTCCTGACCGTCGACAGCTGGAGCGACAAGCCCGCCACCGCAGTCACCGGCACGTACGCCAACACCACGGCCGGCAGCCGGCACCGCGTCCGCGTCGACTACTACAACCGCTCCGGCACGACCGGGGCCCTGGCCTTCACCTGGACCCCGCCCGGCACCGGTACCCCGGTCCCGGTACCCGGGACGAACCTCGCCCCCCGCTACGGCTGGGCGACGGGCACCACCACCGACGACACCTCCGGCGGCGACCAGGAGCGGGCACCGTCCAAGCACAGCGCCAGCAGCTACTCGGACCCGGCGGCGGGCATCGACCCGGCGTACGGGCTCACCGTGTCCACCACGGCCGATCCCGGCGGAATGGGCCTGACCGCCCGTACCACCTACGAGCGTCCGGGCGACGGATACCTGCGCAGGTTGGCCTCGGCCATGCCTGCCGGTGACATTGCCAACCCCGACAAGCGCACCACGACCGTCTACTACGGCGATTCCGAGACCCGCGCCAATCCCTGCGATCCGAGCGCTCCTGCCGCCAACCAGGCCGGCATGGCGAAGACCGCCACTGCGGCCAAACCGGACAGCGGGGCGGCGCTCACGGGTGAGACGGTGTACGACGAGGCGGGCCGCGTGGTGGCCCAGCGCGTCAACGGCGAGCCGTGGGCCTGTAACAGCTACGACGCACGTGGACGGGTGGTCAAGAAGAGCGTTCCCGCGCAGGGGGGCAAGCCGGGTCGTACGGTCGTCACGGACTGGGCGGTCGACGGTGATCCGCTGATCTCGAAGCTGACCGACGAGAACGGGTCGATCACCACCGGGATCGACCTGCTCGGCCAGGAGGTCCGCTACACCGACGCCAACGGCGTCACCTCGACCTCCACGTACGACCAGGTCGGGCGCCTGATCACGGACACCACCACGGTCAAGGGCGTGTCCAGCACCGTGACGTACGCCTGGAACGACGCCACCCAGTTGACCAGCGTCAAGCTGGACGGGACCACCGTCGCCACGCCCGCCTACGATGCGGCCACCGAACTGGTCGGTGTCGCCTACGGCAACGGATCCCGCCTGGACTCGCTGGTACGCAACAGCGCGGGCAAGGCAACGGCGTTGGCGTGGAGGACCTCCGCGTCCACGGTCGTCGACACGGTCACCCGGTCCCGCGACAACCGGGTCACCGACGACGTGGTGACCGCGGACGGGAAGTCCGTCGCGACGTACGCCTACACCTATGACACGGTGGGCCGGCTCGTCGCGGCGAGCGTCCCGCACCACCAGCTCACCTACCGGTTCGACCCGACCGACGGTTGCGGGACAGCGAAGGCCGCCGGGCTGAACACCAACCGCACCACGTCCACGGACAGTCTCAACGGTGCCCCGGCGGTCGCCACCGGCTATTGCTACGACGGTGCCGACCAGCTGACGTCCACCAGTGGTGGCACCGCGCTGTCGTTCGGCTACGACGACCTCGGCGACACGGTCAAGGCCGGGGGCGACACCCTGGGGTACGACGTCACCAAACGGCACGTCCAGACCACGACCGCCTCCGGGACAGCGATCTCGTACACCCGGGACCCGGCCGACAGGCTGACCGCCCGCACGGTCACCGGTGCCACGGACGTGTCGAAGAACGGGACCACCCGCTACTCCTACAGTTCCAAGCACGACGACGCCGACCTCATCCTCAGCAAGGACGGCGGACTGCACCAGCGGATCGTGGCACTGCCCGGCGGCGTGCTGCTGACCAAGAACTACGACCAGACCGCCACCACCAACTGGTCCTACCCCAACATTCACGGGGATGTGCTGTTCACTGCGGACGGGGCCGCCACCCTCACGGGTGGCATCCGCCTCTACGACCCCTACGGCCAGACCATCGACCCCGCCACCGGCTCCTTCACCGACGTCCCGATCCCCGCCACCGTCGCCGGCGGGATGGACTTCGGGTGGCTGGGCCAGCACGAACGGCCGGTGGAACACCTGGCTGGCCATCAGGCCATCGAGATGGGCGCCCGCCTCTACCTGCCGGTACTCGGCCGCTTCCTCCAGGTCGACCCCGTCGCGGGCGGATCGGCCAACGACTACGACTACGTCAACGCGGACCCGGTCAACGGCTTGGACCTCGCCGGTACCTTCGGCTGGAAGTCCGTCGTCTCCACCGCCACCAAAGCGGCAGAAGTCGTGGCCTACGTGCCGGGCCCGATTGGAACTGTCGCCTCCGGCGCAGCCGCAGCCGGGCAGCTGGCGCAAGGGCACTACAAAGAAGCCGCCATGGACGCGCTCGGTGCCATCCCCGGTGGCAAGCTCGCCAGCACTCTCGCCAGAACCGCCGGAAAGGAAGCCTCGACGGTCGGTAGAGCCGTGCAAGCTGCGGAGAAGTGCAACTCCTTCTCCGTGGAGACCCCTGTGGTGATGGCCGACGGCTCGACCAAACCCATCAGCGTCGTTCAGGTCGGCGACCGGGTCCAGGCCACGGACCCCGCCACCGGCGCGACCCTGGACGAGCCCGTCACGGACGTCATCGTCGGCCACGGCACGAAGCACCTCATCGACATCGGTCTCGATGCCCGGACCCCTGGGACCACGATCACCGCGACCGCCAACCACCCGTTCTGGGTGGACGGCCCGGGCTGGACCGACGCGGGGGACCTGCGGCTCGGCGACCGCATCCGAAGCGGAGGCGGCGTCGACGTCGCGACCGTCACCAGCGTGCACGATCGCGGTGACGTGGACGGCCAGACCGTCTACAACCTCACCATCGGCCACGTCCACACCTACTACGTACTGGCAGGGCCCACCCCCGTCCTGGTGCACAACAACAGTTGCGGCCTGCCGCAAGAGGGCGTTTACGCGTTCAAGGACAGGGCGGACGCGCAAGGGCGCACGTACGTGGGGCAGACCAACGACTTCGACCGCCGACTGAAGGAGCACGCCAGGAACGGCAGGACGGAGAAGGGAGACGACGTCCTGCTCGTCCACGTGCCGGGTGGCAAGGCAGCCCGCGAGAAGGAAGAAGCGTCTCTCATCGCCGAACTCGGAGGCAAGGGAAACCTTTCGAACAAGGTCAATTCTCCGGGGTACAGGCCGTAAGGACCCTGATAGATGCGCTACGAAAGGATCACGCCGGTGACAACCGAACGACCAAGGCAGAGACGGACCTTATGGAGGAAAGCCACCGTCGTCGCGGCGGTGCTGTGCGCGGCAGTGGGACTCATGGCGTCCCCCGCCGCCGCGCGTGAGGAGAGTGGCACGTCGGTCACGGCGCTGGTCCAGCTGACCTTCGCCAACGTCAGCAACGGGAAGCTGCTGGACATCCAGGACGGCAGCTACGACGACAACGCGGCCGTCTCCGTCAACCCGGCGCCGGGGTCCGCCACGACGTGGCGCATCAACACGAACACGAGCCTCGGCTCGGGCTTCGCCATCGTCAACACCACCACCGGCAAGTGCGTGGACCTGACCACCGCCCGCTACCAGCTGCGGCAACAGCCCTGCGACGGGCGGGCGTCCGAGCAGTGGTACTTCCAGCCGATCGCCGGATCGGCGCAGAAGGCGTTCAGGATCCGCCAGGTCGGCGACAACTCCTGCCTGACCGTCCAGATACCCCCCGCCTACGACAACTGGGCGTACACCTACCGCTGCGACAACACGCCGTACCAGCAGTGGACGCTGCCCGACGCGGTCTACCAGACGGCGTGGAACATGGCCGTGGACTACGCGGCCGCCCGGTGCAACAAGGACACGGCGACCTGCTCGTGGTCCACGACCAGCCAGACACCGCCGTTCACGCTGCCGGAGGCCTGCGTCTCCCCGATCTGGTTCAACGACACCTCGACCACGATCCCGTGGGAGTTCTCGCTGAGCACCACCACGGGGTGGACCAACACCATCGGCTTCAAGCTCGGCGGGAGCCTGAAAGTCGGCGGCAACATCGGCCTGGCCAACGTCGAGCTGACGATCACCGGTGAGATCAACGGATCGACCACGCTGGACCTCAAGCAGGAGCTGGGCAGCAAGCTGACCGTGAGCGTGCCCCCGCGCCAGTACGGCTGGGTCACGCTGTCCGAGCTGGCCACGAAGGCCACCGGAACCTTCACGTTCGACGCCCAGGGCTTCCCCTGGACCGCCGACGACACCATCACCGTGCCCCTCAAGTACGACACCAACGGCGGCGCGAGCATCTACAGCGCACGGACCAGGCCCACGTTCACCAACTGCGCCGGAACGTAGCAGCGCCCGGTCGGGTGAGGGGGTGTGGTGGCCCAGGCCACCGCACCCCCTCGTCGCGCTGTGTGATCACGCCCGTCGACTACCCCTCGTCGACGTCCGGGTCGACGGCTTCGTTGGCGCGGTCGATCTCGGCCATGTGCTCCTCCGCCCAGGTCCGCAGGCCCGCGAGCACGGCCTCCAGGGACAGCCCGAGTCCGGTGAGCCGGTAGAACACCCGCGGCGGCACGGTCGGTTCGACCCGGCGCGACACCAGCCCGTCGCGGGTCAGGCTCCGCAGTGTCACGGACAGCATCTTCTGCGAGACGCCGGGCATCCGGCGTCTCAACTCCGCGAAGCGCACCTCGTCCGGTGCGGCGTCGGCGAGCGTCTTGACGGTCATGGACGTCCACTTCGTGCCGATGCGGTCCAGCAACTGCCGCGTCGGGCAGAGCGGATCGAACAGGTCGCCGCGTGCCCCGCGACCGGCGGCCCGGGCTCCTCGGGTGGTCACCCGTGGCTCACCACCTTCCCTGAAAGTGCCGTCTAGGAAGCGGTCCGACGGTTACCTATCGTTCCGTGGTAACCAATGGTAACCGTCCTGAGGAGCCGTCATGCCCGTCCCCACCGCACACCGACTGCACCGCATCGCGACGAACGGCGTCCACCTCAACGTCGCGATCGCCGGGGACGGGCCCGCGGTCCTCCTGCTGCACGGCTTCCCGCACACCTGGCGACTCTGGAGCGGCACCATGGACCGACTGGCCGGCCGCTACCGGGTCATCGCCCCGGACCTGCGGGGCCTCGGCGCCAGCGAACGCGCCGTCGGGGGTTACGACGCCGGCGCCCTGGCCGCCGACGCCGAGGGGCTGCTCGACGCACTCGGCGAGCCCTCGGCGGCGGTGGTCGCCATCGACGCGGGGACCGCCCCCGCCGTCCTGCTCGCGCTGCGCCGGCCCGACCTCGTCCGGCGCCTGGTCGCGATGGAGGCACTGCTCGGCACCCTGCCCGGAGCCGAACACGCCGTCACGGGCGGTGCCCCGTGGTGGTTCGGCTTCCACGCCGTCCCCGGCCTCGCCGAAACCGTCCTGGCCGGGAACGAGGCGCCGTACGTCGACTGGTTCCTCGACGCGGGGACGCTCGGGCGAGGAGTGCCCGACGACATCCGTGCGTCGTTCGTTCGTGCCTACACCGGCAGCGAGGCCCTCCGCTGCGCGTTCTCCTACTACCGGGCCCTGCCCACCAGCGCGCAGCAGATCCGGGACGCCGTCGCGACGGCTCGGCTGACCATGCCCACCATGGCCGTCGGCTCGCACCCCGTCGGCACCGGGCTCGAACGCCAACTCCGCCCCATCGCCCACGACTTGGTCGGCCACCTGCTCCGGGACTGCGGCCACATCATCCCCCTCGACCGCCCCGACGACCTGTACGCGCTCCTCGACCCCTTCCTCTCCGCCGACCTGCCGAACTGACCGGACCCGAGCCGCGGAGTGCCCTCGTGCGGACCCTCAAGACCCGCGAGCGGATCGAGCGGCTCACCGAGCTGCCTGAGCAGTCTCAATCCGGCGTGCGGCGGCTGATGCGCGCCTCCTTGAGCTGCGGATCGCACTGGTTGTCGCGAAGTCTTGACAGTGCGTGATGAGCTGAGAACTCCGGTGCTGTACTCCAGGGACGCGAGGGACACGGCATGCCATGGTTCGACGAGAGCGGACGCCATCAGGGTTTCCCGGCGGCGGTGTTGGCGGACGGCAGCGAGCCGGCGCCGTTGCCGGACGGGCGCACGACCTGGTGGCTCTACAACGGCGCGGACGGCCCGCGGGCCGTCGCGGTGCGGGGCGGTTGGTAGCTGTCGCATTGCCGTGAGCGGTGACTGTGGGGGTTCGGCGTTCCGAGCAGCGCACGCCTTCGGCGATCGTCTGGCCGGGGCGGCAGCCGACGAAGTCCAGCAGCCAACCGGCGCTGGCGCGGAGTCGGCCGTCGCTGTCCCGGTGGACGGGGCAGCCGAGGCCGGACCAGCGCGTGGCCTGGGCGTCGGCGGAACTCAAGCCCGGTTCGGTCGGCGCCTGGGACTGTTCGGATCGTTGTCACCTGGGCGCCATAGCGTGGCGCGGGCCCCGCCCCACGGCAGGGCCCGCGCTTCTGCGGCGTTCTCAGGCTGTCACCGTCACCGTGGTGGTCTCGGGGCTGGCGCTGTTGCCCTGGTAGACGGTGTCCCCGCTGTAGACGGCGGTGATGGTGTGGGTGCCGGCGGTGTGGAAGGCGGTGACGGTCCCGGCCGCCGCGCAGGTGCCGAGGGAGAGGAACAGGCGTCCGGTGCCGAGGGTCGTGCCGGTGGTGGTGTCGGTGAACGTGACCGTGCCGGTCGGCCTGGTCGTGGCGCTCGTACTGGCCGGGCAGACGATGTCACTGAGCACGACCGGAGCGCCGACCCGGGTGCGGGAGGGCATCGCGGTCAGGGTCGTCTTCACGGGCTTGCCCGGGGTGGTGTAGCTGATGGTGATGCCCGGGGCGGCGCTGGTGGCGGTGGGGCCGGTGCCGCCGGCGGGGACGAGCGACGAGCCTCCGCCGCCGCCACCCCCGCCGCCGCTCGGACTGATGAAGGGGTTGATGTTGCCGCCGCCGCCTCCGCCGTAGTAGCCGCCCCCGCCGGCACCGCCGGTCAGGGAGGCGCCCGGGCCGCCTCCGGTGCCGCCGGTACCGAGGGTGCCGGGCCCACCACCGAAGAACCCGCCCCCGCCGGTGCCGCCGGCCCCGCCCTGGGTGGACGTCCCCGCCCCGCCGCCGTTCCCTCCGTTGCAGGTCGCGTTCGTGCCCGGCTGGCCGGCGTCTCCGCCTGCGCTTCCGGTGCACTGGCCGGCCCAGCCGGCTCCACCGCCGCCCGCGGCCACGATGAGGCGGGAGTCGGTGGTGGTGAGGGGCGTGGTGCCGGGCTGGGTGCGGACGTCGGAGGCGCCGCCGCCGCCTCCGCCGAAGTGGGTGCTGCCACCGCCGTTGAACCCGCCGGTGCACTGCGCGCTACCGGCGCACTGGGCGCCGCCGGTGGCGGTGGCGCCGACTTCGACGTAGAGGGTCTGTCCCCCGGAGAGCCCGGTGAGGGTGCCGGACACCTGGGCGCCCCGGCCGCCGCCGACGCCGTTGTCCTCCACGCCGCCGGCCCCGCCGATCGCCGTGACGTCGACCTGCGTGACACCGCCGGGCACGGAGAACGTCTGCTCGGCGCCGGTGGAGGCGAACGTACAGGTGGTGGTGGGGCCGGACACCGTGCAGGTGCCCTGTGCGTGGGCGGGCGCGGGCAGCGCCAGCGGGGCGACGGCCGCGGCGCAGAACACGGCGGCCGCCATGGCCGCCACCCGGCTCCGACGCCCGGGCGAACCGGCATGGTGCCCGCGCGTTGAGCTCGGCCGGTCGGCGACCTCCGACAGTGGGAACATCACGATCAACTCCAGAAGACGGAAGAGGGTCTCTCGGCGAGGGATCGCCTTCCGTCACTGTCGATCACACGGGCGGGGTCGCGGTCGCCCACCGGGCTGACACACCGCCGGTTCACACCGGCGGCCCCTGGCCGGGCGTTCGGCAGTACCCGAGTCCAACGGGTGCGGGCGCAGGCGGAGGGCGCCGGCGACGGCGCTTCCTGGGCGGGGCCGGCCGCCGACGCCGTTCTGTTCGCTCCCGGAACGATGAACAGCATCAACAGCCTCGCGCTCGGCATCACGACCTCCTGGGTCATCGGCTACGCGGCCGAGGCGACCGGCAAGGGCATCCCGCTGACGGTGATGCCGTGCACGAACACGGCGCTCACCGGGCACCCGCAGTTCCCGCGGAGCGTCGCCACCCTGCGTGACGCCGGTGTGCGGGTGCTGCTCGGTGAAGGAGGGTTCGTCCCGAACGTTCCGGGTCAGGGAGTCGACGACGGCGTCCGCGCCCAACTGGCGGGCGGTGCTGCGCTTCTCCTCGCTGGAGGCCATGGCGACGACCGTCGCGTCCACGTGCTTGGCGAGTTGGACGGCGAGCGAGCCGACACCCCCGGCGGCAGCCGGAATCAGGACGGTGTCGTCGGCCGTCCTCGCTGAGCACGAGTTCGCGGTCACCACCGCCGCCCGCCGCCTCGCCCGGGGCGAAGCGATGATGCAGGAGGTCATCGACGTCATGGACGTCCGCGACCGCATCCACACCCTCGCCGTCTACACCCTGGCCCTGCTCCTCGCCGTCTTCTGCCGCAAGCGGGTGCAGAACATGCTCGACACGCCGCCCGGACGACCGAGGCGGTCAGCGGTCGGTCGCGCCCGTACGAACCTGGACACCACCACCCCCGGCGGTCGGCTCGTCTTCCACGCCTTCGCCGCCTTCGCGGAGTTCATCCGCGAACTCATCGTCATCGGCACCAACGAGGGCCTGGCCGCAGCCCGCGCCCGGGGCCGCGTCGGCGGACGTGAACTGCGCGCGGGCGCCGGCCCCCGCCAGCTCGAAGCCCCCGCGAAGTAGCCCAGCACGAGCAAGATCAATCTCAGCGGCACTTCTGTACGGCAACTACTCACACCCGGATCAGCGGGGCAGGATGCGCAGTACTGCCTCGCGTTCGCCGCTGAGCCGCAGGCCTTGCTGTAGTGCGGTGCTCAGGTCGAGGTCGCCGAGCAGGGTCGCGGCCAGCAGGTGCGGCGGTCCGGTCAGGGACGCGGTGGGGTGGTCGACGCGGCCGGCGTGGGTGTGCACCGAGCCGTCCTTGACTTCGATGACCAGGTCTTCGTTGCCGTCGGCGTGCAGTTGCAGGGCGATTGCCGGCTGGTCGGGGCGATGGTCGGTCAGTGCCCGGGCGGGCATGTCCAGCCAGTGGGTGCGGAAGGTGTCGCTGCCGCCCGGCTCACGCAGCAGCGGCACGCCCCACCGGCTCAGTTCCTGCAGCACCGGCTCCAGCGCGCGGCCACGCTCGGTGAGGGAGAACAGGGTGGTGGCCACCGGCGGCGGGGCGGCCTTGCGGTGGATCAGGCCGGCTTCCTCCAGTTCGCGGAGCCGGTCGACCAGCAGATTACTGGCGATCCCGGGCAGGCCGTTGCGCAGGTCGGTGTGCCGGCACGGACCCAGGGCGAGCAGTTCACGGACGATCAGCAGGGTCCACCGGTCGCCGATGGTGTCCAGTGCTTTCGCGATGCCGCAGTACTGCCCGTAGGTGCGCATGCCACCACCCTACCTTGTGGCGTTGAGATTCAGAACTCTCTTGTTGACTTTCTCAACAACGGAGGTCTAGCGTCGCTGCCCATGACCACCACTCTTTCCGTGCGTCGGCTGGCCTGGGCCGGCGTCGAGGTCCGTCTCGGCGACACCCGCCTGCTGATCGACCCGCTCGAGAACGTCGCTCCGCTGGCGCCGGTGATGGGGCCGCCGCACCGGCCGGTCGACCCGGTCGACACCCCGCCCGGCACCCACGCCCTCATCACCCACCTGCACCCCGACCACTACGACCACGACCTGATCGCCCGGATCGCGGCCACCGGCACGATCGGCTGCCACACCCCGAGCGCGGCGGCGCTGCAAGAGGCGGGCATCACCCCCGTTGCCCAGGACCTGGGCCGGTCACGCCGCATCGGAGAGCTGACCGTCACCCCGGTGACCTCGCTGGACTGGCGCGGCAACGACTGCGACCAGGTCGCCTGGGTCGTCGAAGGCGCCGGTCGGCGGATCATCCACTGCGGTGACACCCAGTGGCACGGCAGCTGGTGGCAGATCGCCCGCGACCACGGCCCGTTCGACGTCGCGTTCGTCCCGGTCAACGGCGTCATCGCCCACTTCGAGGGCTACGCGGCCAACGTCCCGGCGACCATGACCCCCGAGCAGGGCGTCGAGGCCGCCGTCGCGCTCGGCGCCGGCACCGTCTGCGCCATGCACTACGGCCTGTTCCACAACCCGCCGTTCTACACCGAACAACCCGACATCGAGCAGCGCTTCCGGCACGCCGCCGCCGAGCGCGGCATCACCGCGGCCGTCATCGCCGACGGCCGGCCCGTCCTGTGACCATCGGAAACAAGGAGCAACACATGAAGATCGTCCTGTTCGGTGCCAGCGGCAACATCGGCCGGCCCACCACCGAGGAACTCCTGCGTCGCGGCCACACCGTCACCGCGGTCACTCGAGCCGGCCACGTCGACGGACTCGAGCACGAGGCCCTGACCGTGACCACCGGTGACGTCACGGACGCCGCCGCGGTCGCCGGCCTCGCCGCCTCCCACGACGCCGTACTGTCGGCCGTCGGCCCCCGGATCGGCCAGGAGAACGACCGCGCCACGATCGTCGGAGCCGCCCGTGCGCTGATCGACGGACTTCGCCGAGCCGGCGTCACCCGCCTGGTCACCATCGGTGGTGCCGGTAGCCTGCGCACGCCGACCGGCGCCCGGGTCATGGACGACCCGGACTTCCCCGCGCTGTGGAAGGCCAACGCCGAGGCCCAGTCCGAAGCGCTCGACCTCTACCGCGGCGTGCACGACCTCGACTGGACGTACGTGTCGCCCGCCGCGGTCATCGCAGCGGGCGAGCGGACCGGGGCCTACCGCAGCGCCGGGGACACCCTGCTCACCGACGACGACGGCAACAGCCGCATCTCGTACGCCGACTACGCGATCGCCTTGGCCGACACGATCGAGAGCGGCACCGCGATCCGCCGCCGCATCACCGTGGCGTACTGAGCCATGAGCAACGACGCCGCCGGCCCGCACACCCGATTCATCGTCCTGCTCGCAGCGCTCGCGGCCCTGGGACCACTGTCCATCGACGGCTACCTGCCCGGACTGCCGGAACTCGCCGGCGACCTGCGCGCCGGCGCCGCGGCCACCCAGCTCACCATCACCGCCTGTCTGGCCGGGCTGGCCATCGGGCAGCTGATCGCCGGGCCGCTGAGCGACACCTACGGCCGGCGGCGTCCGTTGCTGGCGGGCCTCGCCCTCTACACGATCGCCAGCGCGTTCTGCGCGGTGGCACCCGACGTCCCGACCTTCGTCGGCCTGCGCCTGGTCCAGGGCATCGGCGGGGGGTTCGGCATCGTCATCGCCAACGCCATGGTCCGCGACCGCACCTCCGGAACCCGCACCGCACGTCTCTTCTCCGCACTGACCTTGATCACCGGCCTGGCGCCCGTGTTCGCGCCGGTCCTCGGCGGCCAGCTACTGCGCGTCACGGCCTGGCCCGGAATCTTCGTGGCCCTGGCCGTACTCGGCGCCGTGATGCTGGCGGCCTCCGCCGCAGGACTGCCGCAGACCCGCCCCTCCGCGTCACGCCAGCCGCTGCCGGCTGTCGTCGGGCAACTGCTCAGCGACCGGGTCTTCACCGGGTACGTCCTGGCCAACGGCCTGGTCTTCGCGGCGATGTTCGCCTACATCTCCGGCTCGCCGTTCGTCCTGCAGGAAATCCACGGCCTGTCACCGCAGCAGTACAGCGCCGTGTTCGCCGTCAACGCCGCCGGACTCATTGCGGCCGCCCGGATCAGCGGCCGGCTGGTGGCCCGGGCCGGCGCCCGCGTGCTGCTGCTCGCCGGTCTGCTGGGCGCGACAGCCGGTGGCACCACGGTCCTGGGCGCGGTGCTGACACGGGCACCCCTGCCCGTGCTCCTGATCGGCCTGTTCGTCCTGGTCTCCAGCGTGGGCCTGGTCATGCCGAACGCCGCGGCCCAGGCCCTGGCCGACCACGGCGGACACGCCGGGTCGGCCGCCGCTCTGCTCGGCTTCAGCCAGTTCATGTTCGGCGGGGCACTTGCTCCGCTGGCCGGCGCGGGTGGCGCCACCGACGCCTTGCCGATGGGAATCATCGTCGCCGTGCTGCCGGCGCTCGCTCTGCTCACACTCGGCGTCCTCACCCGGTCGATGCCCGGTGAGCGCACTCCCAGGCCGGCTCGCCAAGGACCTGCCGGGCACCGGCGACCGCGCCGGCACCCACGCGGATCTTCTCCATGACCGGCTCGAACTGGGTGCAGTCCGCCCGCTGTCCGGGTGTGACCAGCAGCGACAGCGGGCGGCAACGGCCATCCGCGCTCAGGTGGACCTTGGCGGTGAAGCCGCCGCGCGAGCGGCCCAGGCCCTCACCCGGAGCACCACCTCCTCCAGCTGGCCTGCCAGGCCCGTCCACGCCGGATCGATCCGATGTTCCGTCACGGTCGGCGCGGTGGGCTCAGCCGGCGGTGATGATGCGGCAGACGTCGCCCTCGGTGCAGGTCGCAGGGTCGGCCGGGGAGGCGGTGCGGGTCAGTCCCTCGGGGCCGGCCGGTTCGACTTCGATGGCGCGGCGCAGCTGTTCCATGCGTTGGGGCAGCGGGTGCCAGCCGGGTTCCGCGGCCATCTCGGTGTTGAGGTCGTGGATCGCGCGGGCGTAGGCGCGGGCCAGGCCGCGGAAGTGCAGGGGCAGGCCGGGGCGGGGGTGGCCGCTGGGGGCGATGCTCACCCACAGGGCGTCGGTGGTCTCGTTGCCCGGGCCGAGGGGTTGGGTGGTGTCGCGTGCGACGAGGTGGCTGCGGACGGTGAGCCAGTGGCGCATCGCGGTCCGGGTGGGGCTGGACAGCGCGACGGTCTCGGTGGCGGGCGTGGTGCGCGGGTTGCGGTGCTGGGGGAGGCGGGTGAGGCGGATCGTGCCGCGGTGCAGGTCGACGTCGTCCGTGCGCAGGGCGCAGAGTTCGCCGGCGCGGCAGCCGGTGTCCAGCACGGTGCCGATGATCGCGAGGATCCGGCTGCGGGACTCCGAATGGCCGGGGCGGGCGGAGTGTTCGAGGTGGCCGAGGAGGATGCTGCGGGGGCGGGCGGGGACCACGGGCCGGAGTTCTACTCGCGGCGGGTTGCGGTCCGGGAGTATGACGGTGATGCCGGCCAGGGCGCCGAGGATGCGGAGGCAGTCCTCGCGGACGCGCATGGACGCGGGTGAGGCTTGGCCCGGTCGTGCGGCGGGCTTGCGTCGCAGCAGGCCATGCTCGGCGGCTGTGAGGTAGTCGGCGAGGGTTTCCGGCGCGAGGAGCAGGGCGAGTGAGCCGGTGGCCATGGGCGCGATCGCTCCGCGCTCCAGGGCGGTGCGCAGTTCGCCGGCGACCCAGCGCAGTTGCTTCGCCCGAGACCTGCCGGTCGGCGGTTCGCAGGCACGCTCGACGAGGGTGTCCAGCGCCTCGACGCAGGGTGCTGCTGTCGTCGGGGCGTCCGCCATGAGGTCACCCTAGCGCCGGGGTGGGGCGGGTCGGCGGGTGCTTGCCGGCATAGGGGACTCGGAAGGCCCCACAGGCCCCGAGCGTAATAACTGGCTTGAAGCAAGATCGTCGGTGGGAGCAGACGGCGTGGTGGCTGTCTTCGCCGGCCCGCGCCGCTCCGGTGGTGACCGTCCTTCGGCAGCCGCCGAGGGGGCCGTACCAGGGCTCCGCCCTTTCTCGCGGTGGAACCCGACGATGACTTCCCGGGCGCGGTGAGCGCCCCGATCAGCCCTGACGGACCATCAGTAAACTCAGCATTGAGTCAGCATTGGTCCTGTCAGGCCCTGTCGCGGATGGTCGAACGGTGTCATGCGTCAAGGGCGGAAGTGAGTGCCGGCCGGGATGCTTCGGGGTGAGCGCAGGGGACTCCGGCTCGGTGGTGCGGCGGACCCGGCCGCCGCACCACCGATTGGCAAATACCCAGGTCAGCGCACGTTTCCCCGGGGCTTGAGGGGGGTTCCCGGGAGCTCCGGGGCGGGCAGGCGGTCGCCCGGGTAGCCCTCGACGGCGCCGAAGCGGGCAGGCTCCGCGGAGCTCATCCACTCCTCGCGGGCTCGGGTGATGTCTTCGTGAGAGCGCCCGATGAAGTTCCACCACATGACGATCTCCTCCTCGAAGGGCTCGCCGCCGATGAGGACGAGGCGGGCCGGGGCGTCGGCGGTGTTGGTGAGGGTCAGGGTGGTGGCGCCGGGGGCGAGGTAGCCGAGGTCGCCCGGGTGGAGGGCGGTGGTGGCGAGGCGGACCTCGCCGTGGTCGACGAGGACGCCGTGCTCGAAGGCCGGGTCGACGGCCAGGGTGACGATGGCGTGCGGGGCGAGGGTGAGTTCGGCGCCGAGCAGCGGGGTGAAGGTGGGGACGGGGGCGGTGCGCCCGGCCAGGGTGCCGAGGAAGACGCGGACCTCGGCGCCGTCCAGGGTGACGGGTTCGGGGACGTGGTGGTGGAAGTCCCGTGCCGTGTCGCGGTGTTCGTCGGGCAGCACGACCCAGAGCTGGACGCCGTGCAGCACGGTGGTCGCGGGGGTGGAGACCTCGGAGTGGCAGATGCCGTGGCCGGAGGTCATCAGGTTGAGCTCGCCCGGGCGGACGAAGGCGTGGACGCCGAGGCTGTCCCGGTGCTCGATCTCGCCGGTGAAGAGCCAGCTGACGGTCTGCAGGCCGGTGTGGGGGTGCGGGGCGACGTCCATGCCGCCGGTGTCGGCGACGTCGTCCGGTCCGTAGTGGTCGACGAAGCACCAGGCGCCGATCAGCCGGCGGGAGCGGTGCGGCAGGGTGCGGCGGACGGTCATCGCGCGCGGTCCGCCGAGCGGGACGTCCCGGGGGGACAGCACCTCGACGTACGGGTCCTGCTGGTCCTGCGGCCTGGCGGCGGGGTGCGGCTCGGTCTCGGCGGTGCTCACGGCGGTGGTCCCTCCCTGGACGGTGTCGACCGGCGGTGCCGCCGGGCGACGTCGACTACTGGATAGTTCTAGATTCAACTATTATGGCATGGCAGAGTGTCGAACGGCAGCGGGCCAATGATCGCAGTGGGAGTCGAGGAGTCCAGGTGAGTGCTGACATGACGGTGGTTCCGGCGGAGCGGCGGGTGTTCATCGACAAGCAGAGCCCCAAGGCGTACAAGGCGCTGCTCGCCGCCGCCGAGGCGGCCAAGGAGGTCGCGGCCGAGGCCGGGCTGGACCGGCGGCTGGTGGAACTGGTCAACCTGCGGGTCTCCCAGATCAACGGCTGCGCCTACTGCCTGCACGTGCACACCCGGGCCGCCCTGCGCGAGGGCGAGACCGCCCAGCGCCTGGGCGTGCTCCCGGCCTGGCGGGACACCGAGCTGTTCACCGCCCGGGAGCGCGCGGCGCTGGCGTTGGCGGAGGCGACCACGAACCCGGCGGACGCGGCCCTCCAGGCGGCCGCGTACGGCCTGGCGCGGGAGGTGTTCACCGAGGAGGAGCTCTCGGCGGCGATCTGGGTGGCGATCACGATCAACTCCTTCAACCGGGTGTCGATCATGAGCAAGCACCCGGTCCGGCCGATGCCGGGGCTCTGACCCCCGGGTCCTTCGGTCCGCGGCAGGGGCCGGTCGGCTCCTCCGTTCGGCGTAGTGTCTACGTTGGTGGGAGTACGACCGGTTCCTCCCGGTGGAGGATGACGGATCATCACGTCAGCGGCGAGGCTGTGGACTCGGAGGCGGGCGGGGCCCGCCGTGGACGAGGGGGTCGCATGGCACGTCGTACGGGTTCCTTGACGGTGGTGGCGGCGGCGGTCTGCCTGGTGCTGGCCGGGCCGGTGGTTTCGGCGGGCGCCGCCGAGCCGCCCGCGGCCGTCGCGGCCGAGAATGCCGCGCGGACGGCGAACGCGGCGCGGACGGCGGCGCTGAGGGCGGTGACCGACGCGGGCGCGGCCGCGGCCATCGCCGAGGTCCGCGACGAGAACGGGGTCTGGCGCGCGGGTACGGGCGTCGCCGACCTCGCGACCGGCGCCCCGGTGCGGGTGGACGGCCGGTTCCGCGCCGGGAGCATCACCAAGACCTTCACCGCCACCACCGTGCTGCAACTGGTGGGGGAAGGCCGGCTCGGCCTGGACGACCCGGTCGAGCGCCACCTGCCGGGGCTCGTCCCGAACGGCGGGCGGATCACCGTCCGTCAGCTGCTCAACCACAGCTCCGGCCTGTGGGATCCGACCAACGAGCCGGGCGGGCTGTTCCCGCACACCACGGACCCGGTCGAGATCCGGAACTGGCTCGACCAGGGCGGGCTGACCCGCAGCATCACCCCGGCCCAGGTGGTGGCCGCCTCGGTGGCGCACGCGCCCAACTTCCCGCCGGGGGCCAGGTTCAGCTACTCCAACGTCAACTACACCCTGCTCGGCATGATCATCGAACGGGCGACCGGCCGCAGCTATGCCCAGGAGATCACCGCGCGCATCCTGCGGCCGCTCGGGATGACTGCGACGTACTTCCCCGGCACGGCCACCGACATCCGGGGCCCGCACGCCCACGGTTACTGGACGCTCGCCGAGGGCCCGGCCCCGGAGGACCGCAGCGACCGGGACGTCACGGTGGAGAGCGTCACCTGGGCGAACTCCGCGGGCGAGCTGATATCCACCCTGTCCGACCTGAACCGCTTCCACCGTGCCTTGCTGGGTGGGCGGTTGCTGTCGCCCGAGCTGATGCAGCAGATGACGACCACCATCCCGGCGCAGTCCGGCGACGTGCCCGTGACCCTGTCGTACGGTCTGGGGCTGGCCCGGCTGGAACTGTCCTGCGGGCCGGTGTACGGGCACGACGGCGGGATGCCCGGGTTCTCCTCCCAGTTGTGGAGCAAGGGGGATCGGCAGGTCGCGATGTCCGTGACGTCCAGGGGTGACCAGGCGCAGGCGGTGCAGCAGCTCCTCGCGCAGGGCGGCTTCCTGGAGGAGGCCTTCTGCGGCAAGCACCAGGGCGGGGGTGAGGTCCGGCCGAAGCTCGGCTGAGTCGGCCCCGGCTGCCGAGTCGACCGCTGCGCTCCCTCACCACGGAAGCGGCCCGGGGTCGCCGAAGAGCGCGAAGGGTGCCCATGCGACGGGCTCCGGGAAGCGGCGCCGCACGGCCTGTTGGCCTCGGCGCAGCGCCGCGGTCCTGGAGGCCCCGCGACGCAGCGCGCGGTAGAACTCGCACATCAGCTGCACCGTCGGCTCACTGGGAACGTCCCAGACGCTCACCAGGACGGACCGGGCGCCGGCGATCTCGAAGGTGCGGCGAAGGCCGAACACGCCCTCGCCCGGATGATAGGAGCCGAGGCCGGTGACACAGGCGGAGAGCACGACCAACTCGGTGCCGAGCAGGTCGAGGTCGTAGACGTCGGAGGCGGTGAGGACTCCGGGGCCCAGGCCCTCGGCCGGCTCCTGTCCGGCGAGGAAGGTGTTCGCGCCCGCCAGGGCCAGGCCGGTGCAGAGGAGCGGGTCCACGGCAGGGCCCGGGGTTTGCGCCGGGTCGGGGGTGCGTGCCGGGTCGGGAGGCGGGGCGCCCGGCGGGCTGGGCGCGGGGCCAGGGTCCGGCCGTCGGGCGCCGGTCGGGCGCAGGGGCTCGGCCAGGGCGTAGCCGTGCGTCGCCAGGTGGAGGACCAGCGGACTCCGGGCCGTGCGCAGTCGGGATGTCGAGGCGTCCGGGCCGGTGTACAGCTCGGCGCTGATGTGGTCGGCGATCCACCGCCCCTCGGCCCCGGTCTCCGGCAGTGGTGCGAACGGGCCTCCGTCGAGGGCGGTGCCGCCGGCCTCGTAGTCGATGTCGGCGAACACGACCGGCGGCGCCGGGCGGGGCCCGTACCGGCCGCGCAGCAGGTCCCGGCCGGTGGTCAGGAAGCCGATCTCGAACGTGTCGAGCAGTCGGCTGCCGTCGGGCGAGGGGAGGGCGGCGAAGGGAAGGAGGTTGAGGCTCCCGTCCGGCGAGATGAGCAGCCGGTCGACTCCGGTCAGGGCGGCGTCGATCCGCCGGATCAGCACCCGGTGGAGCTCCAGGCCCAGCGCCCGTTCCCCGGTGTCCTGGTGTCGGAGGAACTCACGCCACTGCCGGACGCCCTGGTCCAGGGTGTCAGCGGTGCCGTGGGTGAAGAGCTGCGGCGGCGAGCCCGGGGTGAACACCAGGCTCAGTACGGCGGCTTCGTCGCCCAGCTCCGCGCGGTAGTACTCGACGAGTGCGGTACCGGGCGGGAGGGCGGCGGTCACTGCCTGCCAGGTCGGCAGGGCCGCCGGGGTACCGCCGAGGTCGGTGTCGGTGTCGGGGTTGGGGCCGGTGCCGGGGCCGGGGTGGGAGAGCCGGTCGGCGAGGAGCATCTCCAGCCGGCCCTGCCGGGCCCGGAGGTCGTGGACGTGCCGGTCCGGGTGCGGCCGGAGGGGCTCGTCGTCGAGCGCCAGGCGCCGCAACTCGTGCCGAACGGTGCGGAGTTCGGTGGCGACGGCCGCGATCCCGGGCTCGGGGCCGTTGGACAGCATCGCGCGGTCGCGGGCCACGGCCTCCGCGACGACGGCCTTGCGCCGCAGGACGGCGTTCGCCAGGAGCTCCAGCAGCTCCGCGCCGGGCTCGAAGCCGGTGGCGGCGAGCAGGACGACGACGAAGGCGTCCAGTCTGCCGAGGAGGGTCCGTGCGTAGGCCAGGCGCTGCACCTCGGAGGAGGCGGCGAAGACCTCGAGCAGGTGGGCGTCCTCGATGTCGAGCTGCTCCCGCACCAGGGCGGCGGCCTCGCCGAGCCGCCCGGTTTCGAGGCAGAGCATCCCGAGGCTGAACAGTGAGTCGGTCATCGCCACGCGGTTGGGGTCCGCCAGTTCGCGCCGGCGGGTGATCACGGCGCGGTAGAGCTGTTCCGCCTGGTCCCGCTCGTCCAGGGCGTGGTGCACCAGGGCGAGGAGGTCGAAGGTGTTGAGCTGCTCCTCGGTGGCCGTCGCCGGGGCGAGGTGCGCCGCGGCGGCCCGGGCGTACGCCAACGCCCGGGTGAGGCGTCCTTGGTGGCGGCACCGTTGCCCGATGCTGGTCCGCAGCGAACGCAGCAGTTCCGGTGTGGTCTCCGGGTCGTCGGCGGCCGCCGTGAGTGCCGCGTCCAGGTGCTCGTCCGGGACGTCCAGGCCGTACCGTGCGGTGGCGACCAGGGCCACCGCCGTCCTGAGCGGGGACCGGCGGGGGCGGGCCCGGGCCACATCGGCGGCCCGGAGAGCCAGTTCGAGAGCCCGGGCGAGGTTGCCCAGGCGGTCCTCCTCGGAGGCCTGTTCGATCAGCGTGCGGAAGGTGGCATCGGGGTCGTCCGGTTCTCCACCGGCCTGCGGCCGGGCGTCGTGCGCGAGTTCGAGGAGCATCCGGCGGCTCGGGGACCGCCCCTCCTCCTGTTCCAGGGCCGCGAAGTTGCGCAACACGGCGGCGGAGGGCGCCATGCCTGCCGCCGCATCCCGCAGTTCCCGGTAGATCGACCGGGCGACGGCGGGGTCGCCGTGGAGCTGGTGGTAGGCGGCGAGGTTGCCGCGCGCCTCGGCGAGGTGTGCGGCGGCCTCGGGGCCGGCCGCGGTGAGGAGTTCGACGGCTTCGGTCAGGACGGCCTCGGCGCGCGGATCGCCGTCGAGGGCCAACAGCTTGCCCAGGTTGGCGAGGGTGATCCCCAGGTCGATGTCCGGCATCCGCGGGTCACACCGTGCCTCTCGACCGCACCGCTCAGGCCCCTAGGCGCCGGAGCTCGACCGCTTCCTCCAGCAGGGCCCTCGCCGCCGCGTCGTACCCCGCCTTGTGCAGGGTGACGGCGATCTGGTTGAGCGTCCTGGAGAGCTCGGCCGGATTCGAGCCGAGGATCTCCCGGGCGTAGCGTTCCGTGGCCTTCGCGGCCTCTCCCACCTGGCCGGGGCCCTCCGCGCGGCGCAGGGATTCGGTGTAGGCGGCGAGCCAAGGCGGCAGCAGGGCGACCGGTCCGTGCTCCTGGACGTGGTGCACGGCCATGCCGGCGACGGCGAGCGCGTCGGGGTGCGCGCCCGTCTCCTCGGCGATGCCGTGCATCGTGGCCAGGTGGCGCAGGCAGCCCTCGGCGTCCTGCATCCGGTGGCACAACTCCTGGGCCGTGCTGGTGTACTGCCAGGCCTCCTGGTGCCGGGACAGGTGGCGGGCCAGTCCGCCCATCCACTCGTAGCAGGTGGCCTGTCCCACCTCGGGCGGCCGGGACAGGGCCTCCCCGCTGGCGAGGAGCCCGGTCAGCAGGGCGAGTGCCTGCTCGTGCCCGCCCTGCCGGGAGAGTTCCCCGCACCGGGCGAGGGCCCGGTCGAGGGTCTGCGACACGGCGACGCCGGGCAGCGGGACGCCCAGGCGCTCGGCGACCGCGAACGAGGCCCGGCCGTACCGCTGCACCGCGGCCGGGTCGTGGCGGAGTTCTGCCGGTACGGTGAACCGGGCGGGGAAGTCGGCGCGCAGCCGGTCCCCGTGGAGCCGGCAGAGCCGGTCCAGCAGCGCGGAGTCCCCGGCGTCGACGGCTGCTTCGAGCTCGTACCAGAGGTGTCCGGTCATCTCATGCTCCGACGTCCTCGTAGGTGAGTTCCGCGAACACATGGCTCTCGGCCGTCCTGCTCTCTGCCGTCCTGCCCTCCGCCGGCCCGCCGACGGTGCTCCCCGCCGGGCCTCGGCCGCCGAACTCCTTGCGGCCGAACAGCCGGGGGCGTACGCCGGAGACGCGGAACAGCGGCGTGAGGCCGTCCGGGGCGATCACCTTCACGCCGACGCCCTTGGACCCGACGATGCTCAGCCCGGCGGACGCGGAGGCGAGCGGGATCGTCCCCGAGAGCGCCTCCGCGGAGGCGGCGAGGTCGACGCTGGCGCCCTGCTGCTGGGAGACGAGGATCACGGCGGGGCCGGTGGCCACCACCTCGGTCACCACGACCTGGGCGGCCGGCCACCGCCCGGCCGCCGCCAGGTCGAGCACGCGTCGGCCGAGCGCCTCGCGGTCGGCGATCTCGCTGATCCGGCACGACCGCGCCTGGAAGACGATGCCGTGCCGGCGGCTGAACGACACCGCGACGCGGGCGAGCGGTCCGCCGTCGACGTCCGTCGAGACGGCGACCTCGGCGGCCGAGCTGTAGTCCAGGTCCACGCCCCGCTCGCGCTCCCGCACCGCGAACCCGATGCCCAGGTCGGCGAGCGAGGTCAGGCGCTCGAACCGGTCCCGGTGCAGGCGGCCGACGTCGCCGAGTTCGAGATGGGTGTTGGGGAGCCAGCTGGACAGGTAGTCGAACTCCGCGCGGAGTTCCTCCGAGTACTGCTCGTGGATCGCGGGCACGCACCCTCCCCCTGGACGCCGGAAGCGCCGGCAGTCGGCATCGTAGGCCAGTGCCCGGACCGGCGGGGTGCAAACGGGTACTCCCAACTTCTGCGCCCGGCAGCGGCGTTGCGGGAGCAACCGGTCCGACCGGTCCGACCGGTCCGACCGGTCCGACCGGTCCGACCGGTCCGACCCGTCCGACCGGCCCGGCGTCGCCGGTGGCATCAGGCGGGGCGGCGCTGCTCCGCGAGGTAGTCGTGCACCGGGGTGACGGGGGAGAGGGTCAGGTCGGTGAGGACGTGGCTCGCGGAGACCACCTCCAGCACCGGCAGGTCGGCCAGGGGTGCCATGACGTGGGCGTTGAGCTGGAGGCGGGCGGGGCCGGTCCAGGCCTCCTTGACCGTGAGGTCGGTGATCCGGGTTCGGACCAGGTCGCAGACCCGCAGGCCGCCGGTGTAGTCGGGGACCACCTTGACCGCGAAGGTCGGCACGCCGATCTGGGCGCGGGCCTCCTCCCGGTCCAGCGGCCGCCACTTGTAGGCCATGGTCGCGGTGGCGACCCGCTGGCTGGCGTAGTCCAGGGTGCCGACCAGCGCCCCGGCCTCGGTGAACAGGCGTGGCGAGCCCATCACCTTGGGGTAGGCGCTCAGTTCCCGGCCGGCCGCGGTGGCGGCGAAGTTGTCCAGGTACATCGCGTGCAGGTACTCACCGTGCTCGTCGCCGTGGCGTACGGGGACCACCTGCCCGGCCTCGACGTACGGGCCGTAGCCGTCGACCTCGCCCATCTTCATGATCTCGAAGCGCACCAGCGGCTCGTCGATCTCCAGCGGTTCGGGGACGACCGCGCGCAGGGCCTCCGGGTCGGTCCGGTAGACGACGTTCAGGTACTCGCGGTCGGTGAAGCGGGTGGCGCGCAGCGGGTAGACGGGGGCGGAGAGCGGGGTGGTGGCGTGGCGGACGACCTGGTCGGAACGCATCGGGGGCTCCTCGGGGGCGGGATGTGCGGGGCGGGGTTGTGCTGCCCGCCCAAACGGATACGATGTGTATCGGATACACCATGCATCCGATGGTGGCGGTGAGGCAAGCGCGAACCACACGGCGCAGGCCCGGGCCCCTCGGAGCGCAGTACAGCCAAGGAAGTGATCTCGATGTCGTTCACCACTCCCGACCCCACCGGTCGCCCCGTCGCCGTCGTCGGAGCCGGCACCCTCGGGCGCCGCATCGCCCTGATGTTCGCCACCGACGGCGGCGAGGTGCGGATCTACGACCCCTCGGCCGAGCAGCTCGCGGCCGCCGGCGCCTACGTGGCCGAGCAGCTGCCCGCCGTCGCCGCCGGCGTCGGTGCGGGAGGGCCGGGCACCGTCGCCGTCACCGGGGACCTCGCCGAGGCGCTGCGCGGCGCCTGGCTGGTGATCGAGGCGGTTCCGGAGCGCCCCGAGCTCAAGCAGCGGGTCTTCGCCGACCTGGACCGGCACGCCGACCCGGACGCGATCCTGGGCAGCAACTCCTCGTCCTACCCGACCAGCCACTTCGTCGACCGGGTGCGCGAGCCCGAGCGGCTGGTCAACATCCACTTCTACATGCCGCCGACCCAGAACGCGGTGGACGTGATGTCCAGCGGCCGCACCAGCCGGGCGGTCATCGACCTGCTGTTGGCGGAACTGCCGCGGCACGGCGTGTTCCCGTTCGAGGCGCGCCGGGAGAGCACCGGCTTCATCTTCAACCGCATCTGGGCGGCCATCAAGCGCGAGTCGCTCGCCGTGGTCGCCGAGGGCGTGGCCACCGCCGAGGAGGTGGACGCCATGTGGTCCGTCAACACCGGCCTGCGCGGTGGCCCGTTCCGCGCGATGGACCAGGTCGGCCTGGACGTGGTGCTGGACATCGAGCAGCACTACGCGGCCGAACGCCCGGGCCTGCCGGACGGACCGCGCACCCTGCTGGCGGAGTACGTCGGGTCCGGCCGACTCGGCGTCAAGGCCGGGCGCGGCTTCTACGAGTACGAGGCCGGGGCCAGGGACGGGGCCGGGGACAGGGACCGGGAGGGCGCTGCGGCCGCCTGAGGGCTCTCCGGCGGGGCGGGCGGCCCCGGTCCACCCGTAGACTGGGTCCGGGGCCGCCGTCGGCACCGCCGAGCGAAGAACGAGACCCGAGGACCGCAGTTCGTGCCCAAGTCACCCACGAAGCGGCGCCCGCTGACCGTCGCCGCCCTGAACGACAGCGCCCTCGCCCTGTTCACCGAGCACGGCTTCCACGCCACCTCGATCCGTGACATCGTCGCCCGCGCCGGGCTGACCCGGGGCGCCTTCTACTCCAACTACCAGGACAAGGAACAGCTGTTCCTCGCCCTCTACGACCAGCAGATCGACCGGCTGCTCGCCGACCTGCGCAGCGCCTTCACCGCCGCCGCTGCCACTGCCGCTTTTGACAGCGCCACTGCCGCCGCCGCTTCCGGTAGCGCCGCCGCCCAGGATGTGCCGTCCCGGCTGCTGCGCGAACTGGCCGACCGGCGGCGGGTGGACGAGGGCTGGTTCCTGCTCTCGATGGAGTTCACCCTGCACGCCGCCCGGCACCCGGAGGTCGCCCGCAGCCTCGCCGAGCACGAGGCCCGGCTGATCGACGGACTGGTCGAGCTGATCGGGGAGGCCACCGACCACGCCCCGGAGATCAGCCCGCGCGACCTCGCCCGGTTGCTCGTCATCCTGCACGAGGGCGCCACCGCCATGCGCCTCACCGAGGAGGCCCGCGGCGACCTCGCCGAGTTCCCGGAGGACCTGCTGCACCGCGTCGTCGACGGGCTGTTCCACCCCACGGCTCCCCGGTAGGCCTGTCCGGCCCCGCTCTGCCGAGGCGGACAATGGTGGACGTGACAGACATGACGCTCAACCTCTGGCGGCAGCCGCTCGGCCCGGTGGCCGCCGAGGTGCTCAGCTCGGTGTGGGACCGCAACGACCTGACCGTGCTCATCCTCGCCGAAGGCGCGCTCTCCGAAATCCCGCCCGGCATCAGCCGGTTGATGCGGCTGCGCACCCTCGACCTCGGCCACAACCTGTTCACCGAGGTGCCCGCCGAGCTGACCCGGCTCACCTGGTTGCGGGACTTCCTCTACCTGCACGACAACCAGCTGACCGTCCTGCCGGACGACATCGGGAAGCTCACCGAACTCCGCTACCTCAACGTCGGCGAGAACCAGCTCACCGAACTCCCGTTCGCCATCGGCAAGATGACCGAACTGGTCGAACTGCGGGCCCAGCACAACCGGCTCGGCGTCCTGCCCGAGTCCATCGGCGCCCTCGGCGAGTTGCGTGAACTCTGGCTGCGCGGGAACGAGTTGACCGCCCTCCCGGCCTCCTTCGGGCTGCTCTCCGAACTGCGCGAGCTGGAACTGCGGGAGAACGCCCTCGCCGAGCTGCCCGCCGTCCTGGCCGGGCTGCCGCGGCTGCGCCGGATCGACCTGCGCAGCAACGGGATCACCGGACTGCCGGACTGGCTGGCCGACCCGGCCGCACTGCCCGCGCTGGAGAAGCTCGACCTGCGGTGGAACGACGTCCAGGTGTCGGACCGCGTGCGGGAGGCGCTCGCCGAGCGCGGCTGCGCCCTGCTGATGTGAGCTCTCCCATAAAGATCAACGCCAAGGTCCGGGTGCTGCTACCGTGGAAGGCATGAAGCGCGCTGCACTCGCCACGACGACGCCGGAAAGAGTCCCGGCGCTCTGACTGCTGACCTAGTCCGAAGCCCCGGGGCGAGTGCCCCGGGGCTTCGTCGTTCCCGTCCCCACTCGCCCGCGGATCCCGAGTGGAGACCATCCCCATGAACGACCGCCTCGTGAACGACCGCCCCGCCCCCGCCCCCGCGCACGACCGCCCCGCCCCCGCGCACGACCGCCCCGCCCCCGCGCACGACCGACCCGCGCACGACCACCGCAAGCTCGGCCGCGAACTCGACCTCTTCGACACCGACCCGCTGATGGGCTCCGGCCTGCCGTACTGGCTGCCCGACGGCGCGGCGATCCGGCACACCCTGGAGGAGTTCATCCGCGGCCGCGAGCGCCGGGCGGGCTACCGCCACGTCTACTCGCCGGTGCTCGGCAAGCGCGAGCTGTACGAGATCTCCGGCCACTGGGACCACTACCGCGAGGACATGTTCCCACCCATGCAACTCGGCTCGGAGGAGATGGTGCTGCGCCCGAGCCTGTGCCCGCACCACGCGCTGATCTTCCGCTCCCGTCCGCACAGCTATCGGGAACTCCCGCTGCGGATGGCCGAGTTGGGTGGCATGTACCGCTCCGAGCTGTCCGGCGTGCTCGGCGGGCTGACCAGGGTCCGGGCGATCCAGCTGAACGACGCGCACGTCTTCTGCACCCCGGAGCAGGCCGCCGACGAGGCCGTCGCCGCCCTGGAGCTGATCCGTGAGGCGCACCGGGCGCTCGGCATCAAGCCGGTCCGCTACCGGCTGTCGCTGCCCGGCGAGGGCGGCAAGTACGTGGCCGACCCGCAGCTGTGGCGGCGGGCCACCGCGCTGCTGACCGACGTACTGGAGCGCTCCGGGGTGCCGTTCGAGGCGGCGGAGGGCGAGGCCGCGTTCTACGGGCCCAAGATCGACGTGCAGATCGCCGACGGCGCCGGGCGGGAGTTCACCCTCTCCACCGTCCAGATCGACTTCCACCAGCCCGAGCGCTTCAACCTGCACTACATCGGCGCGGACGGCGCCAAGCACCGGCCGGTGATGGTGCACCGCAGCGTGATCGGCAGCGTCGAACGGGTGGTCGCCCACCTGATCGAGCTGTACGGCGGGGCGTTCCCGGCCTGGCTGGCACCGGCCCAGGTGGTGCTGCTGCCGATCTCCGACGCCGAGCTGCCGCAGACCGAGCGGCTGCGGCAGCGCTGCCTGGACCTCGGGCTGCGGGCCGAGGTCGCCGGACCGGAGCACGGCAGCCTGGGCGCCCGGATCCGGGAGGCCCGGCTGGTGCCCTACCAGGCGGTGATCGGCGCCAGGGAGGCCGCGGACGGCCGGGTCGCGCTGCGGCTGCGGGACGGCCGCCGGCTGGAGCCGATGGCGGCGGAGGAGGCCTGGGCGCGGATCGGCGCGCTGGTCGCGGACTGTAGCGCCGAGCCGTGGCGGGACGCCCCGGCCGAGTGAACCGGGAGCATACGTACGACTAGTGCGCTGCGCGGTGTGTCGGCGGGGCCGGCGGCGAGGGCCGCCCGTCGAATGGGCGGGGCGGCCGAGTCCCCCGCCGCCGCTGTCCCCACCCTTCCGGAGGTAACCGTGCGCAGACCGCGCAGCTTCGTCGCTCCCGCCCTCGCCGCCTGCCTGACCCTCGCCGGGGCGGTGGCCGCCGCCCCGGCGAGCTCGGCCGGGCTCCGCCCGCTGCCCGTCCCCGAGGTCCAGTACTGCGCGGCCGTCCTCGGCCACCTGCCCGGCGCCGACGGCGCGTCGCCGGTGCTCGGCCGGGCCTGCTCGCCGGACTCCCGCGCCGACGCGCTCGCCCTGGCCGACGGCCGGACCCTCACCCGCGGTGCAGACCAGCCGGCCGACCGGACGCTGCTGCTGGAGGAGTTCAAGGACATCGACTACCAGGGCGGCGTCATCTACTCCTTCTACGGTGACGCCGGCGGTTGCGACGGCACCGGCTACCACCTGGTCAACTACATCGACGTGGCGCTGAGCGTCTCCTCGATGAAGGGCTACAACAACTGCAACGCCGTCCACCTCTGGTCGACCCTCGGCGTGGAGAAGACCACGGACCTCCCGGCGGCCCAGCTGGGCGCCAACTTCAACGACGCGGTCCGCGAACTGCAGGTCTTCCACCGCTGAACGCCCCGGGCGTCGTCGACCGCCGGGAGCGCGCCCCGGCGGTCACGGTCAGTAGGACTGCAGCTCGATCAGGTGGCCCTCGGGGTCGCGCAGGTGGGCGCTGCGCAGGCCGGGACCCCACTCGGGGTGGTCGGTGGCCGGGACGGCGAGGACGCCGCCGTGCCGGAGGCAGAGGGCGAGGGCTTCGTCCACGTCGCCGACCCGGAGGACCAGCATCGCGGTGTCCTGGGTGGGGGTGGCCGGGCGGGCTGGCAGCCCGGTGGTGCCCAGCGTGGCGGACATCGCGGCGCGGTCGAACAGCACCAGGACGGCCTGCCCGTCGACGTCCCAGTTGGCGTACGGGCCCTCGGGCGTGCCCTTGACCAGGGTGGCGCCGGTGAGAGCGGGGAGGACGGCGCGGTAGAAGCCGAAGGTCTCGGCGAAGCGGGTGACGAGCAGGCGGGGGTAGAGGGCGTCCACGGTCGGGCTCCAGCGGGGATCTGAATCAGTGGGTTGACACCCACTATAGGGATCGACCCTAGAATGTCGCCATGGCCTCCGAGAACCCCGCCCCGCCCGACGCGCTGCCGCCGACACTGCTGGGCCTCAGCACCTTCCTGCTCGCCCGGACCGGTCGCACCGCGCGGGCGCGACTCGCCGGGCAACTGGCCGAACGCGGCCTGCGGCTCTGGGACATGGCCGTGCTGGCGGCCCTCGTCGACTTCGGTCCGCAGGCGCAGCGGGACCTGGTCCGGCGGCTGGGCATCGACCCGAGCGACCTCGCCAAGGTCGCCGACCAGCTCGGCGCGGCCGGGTACGTCGAGCGCAGCCGGGACCAGGCGGACCGCCGGCGGGTCTCGGTGTCGGTCACCGCCGACGGGCGGGCGCTGCTCGCCGAGCTGGAGGCGCGGGCCCGGGCGGTGCAGGACGAGGTGCTGGCCCCGCTCGACCCGGCGGAGCGCCGGGTGCTGCACGACCTGCTGCTGCGGGTGGAGCAGGGGATGCCGGAGTGACACGCCCCCGCGTGATCCACCGGACGGGCTACGTGGGCACCGCTCCGGGGCGGCGGGCGCCGGCGAACTCGTTCGCCCAGCGCGGGATGTCGAGCACGTGCTCGACCCGGGCGATCAGGGTGCCGGTCCGCTCGGCGTGGATCATCGCGCCGTCGCCCGTGTAGATGCCGACGTGGTGCAGCGGGGCGTCGGGGCGGGAGAAGAACAGCAGGTCGCCGGGGCCCAGGGCGTCACGGTCGACCGGGGCGCTGCGGTTGAACTGGGCCACGGTGTAGTGCGCGAGCTCGATGGTGCCGTGGCTGGCGCGGTACCAGCAGTACAGGGACAGCCCGCTGCAGTCGAAGCCGACCGTGCTCTCGCCCATGCACACGCCGTTCAGGTAGCCGTTCTCGCCGTCGCAGAAGCCGAGGCCCGGGCCCAGCCGGTCGCCGCCGCCCCAGGCGTACGGGAGGCCGAGTTGGGTCTCGGCCACCGTGACGACCCGCCGGCCGAGGGCGGCGGCGGGTTCGGTGCCGACGGGGTCGGTGGGCGCAGGGTCGGTGGGTGCCGGGTCGGTGCGGGCGTCGGACGGCGGTGCGGCGTGGGCGGGTTGGGACGCTGCGGCGAGGGCCGGGGTGAGGCCGGCGCCGAGGGCGAGGCCGAGCACCCGCCGGCGTCCGACACCGGACACCCGGTCGTACTCGGGGGGTTGGGGCTCCATCGGTCGACTCCTTCTGGCTGGGGGTGGCCGGTCGCGGCCGACGGTGGTCGATCGGGGTGCCGGCGTGGGTCGGCACCAGGATCGACGTCTGGGGGTGTCGTCCGCCATCACCCACAACGGTGAATCGTGGGCACACGGGCCTTGGTACGGAAGGGGTTTCGCCCGAAATCGGTTTGACGCCCGTTCGTCCGAGGCCAACGATGAGCGCGAACGTTCGGTCGCGATCCCCTCGGAGGCCCCATGAACAGCGCGGTCAAGCTGGTCCGCAACACCCGCCTGACCCAGGCCGTCGACTACGCCTACGCGGCGGTGGTCGACGCCCCGGTCCGCTCGCTCTGGCTCGCCGGGGCCTGCCCGTTGGACGAGGAGGGCCGTACGGTCGCGGTCGGCGACTACGAGGGCCAGGCCCACCAGGTGATGCGCAATCTGATAACCGTGCTGGAGGACGCGGGCGCTGGGCTCACGGACATCGCGCGGACCACCGTGTACGTGGCCTCCGGCAACCAGGCGGACTTGGTGAAGGTGTGGAACGTGTACCGGGAGTACCTGGGGGAGCACGACGCCCCCAGCACGCTGCTCGGCGTCTCGGTGCTCGGCTACACGGACCAGCTGGTGGAGGTGGAGGCGGTGGCCGTGCTGCCCTGACGGACCCGGGTGCTCAGGAGGAGGAGGCGGCGGCGAGCAGGGCGTCCAGCTTCCGGTAGCCCTCGGTCACGCCGCGCTCCATTCCGCTGGCCAGGATCGCGTCCCGGGCCACCAGGTTGTCGACCACCGACAGGACGGTGACCCGGGTGCGGCCCTCGCCGACGGGCTCGAAGACGGCGGTGTCCAGCGAGACGCCGTCCGGCACGCCCTCGAAGGTGAAGGTCTGAACGAGTCGGGTGGCCGGCCGGATTTCGTGGAAGGAGCCGTAGAAGGCGGCGACCTCCTGGCCCTCGCGGTGCACGGAGTAGCGGTAGTGGCCGCCGGTGCGGGCCTCCCACTCGTCGATCTTCAGGTCGAGGTCCTCGGGGCCGAGCCACTGCGCGACCAGCCCGGGCTCGATCCAGGCCCGGAAGACCCGCTCCTGGGGGGCGTCGAACTCGCGGACGATCCGGATGGTGGGCAGGGCCGGGTCCGCCTCGATGCGGGTCTCGCGGCCGGTGGTGGAGGTCATGACGGGTCTCCTTCGGTGGGTGCGGTGGGTGCGGTGAAGCGGTCGGTGCGGGAGTGGGTGCCGGTGTCCGGGGTCGCATCCTGGGTCGGGGCGGTGGCGGCGTTCTCGTCGGTGGCGTCGCTGTCGCCCATGGCCGCGAGGACGGCGTCCAGGCGGAGGAAGCGTTCCTCGGCCCGGCGGCGGTAGCGCTCGATCCAGCTCGTCATCAAGTCCAACACCTGCGGCTCCAGGTGGCACGGCCGCCGCTGGGCGTCCCGGCTGCGGCTGACCAGCCCGGCCTCCTCCAGCACCTTGAGGTGCTTGGAGACGGCCTGCATGGACATCGCATAGGACTCCGCCAACTCGCCGACGGTCGCGTCCCGGACCGAGAGCCGGGCGACGATGTCGCGCCGGGTCGGATCGGCCAGGGCGACGAACGCCCGGGAGAGCTGGTCGACGGCCACGGTGGCACCTCTGTTCTTCCTCAACCGATTGGTTGACAACCACGCTACCCCTGCCCGCCTGCTTGTTCAACCGATTGGTTGTGGAAGTCGCGGAAGCGGAGCTTTGGCAGCTGGTGTCCGGAGGAAGAAACCGTTCATTCGGTTTCTTGGCAGTACTACGAGGCGGCGGTCGCACTGTTCGGCCGATCCATCGGGAGGTGCGACCCCTGATCGCCGAGTCGGGAACTGGCGGACCGTTGACGGCAACTGTGCGGGCAGGTGGGGGAAGAGAGGGCGATTCGGCTGCCTCGTGGGCATCGTCTTGTCGCCCGTTGGGCGCCCGTAGCTAAGATACGGGGTGTTTGGTTTGGTTTTCCCGGAGCGCAGGGCGGGGTGGTTGCGGTGGTACGGCAGGAGCGGGCGCTCCGGACGCGCCGGCTGATCCTGGAGGCCGCGGCGTCGGTCTTCGACGAGTTCGGCTACGAGGGCGCGACCATCGGGGAGGTGGTCTCCCGGGCGGGTGTGACGCGCGGTGCGGTGTACTTCCACTTCGCCTCGAAGCGGGACCTCGCGCAGGGAGTCGTCGAGGAGCAGTTCGTCCAGGACGGAGTGCCGGAACGGAGCTGCAAACTCCAGGAGTTCGTGGACACCGGGATGGTGGTGGCGCACCTGATGCCGCGCGATCCGCTGCTCAGCGCCGGTGCCCGGCTCTCGCTCGGCCAGGACGTGTCTGACGACTTCGGCAGCGGTGCGATCCCCGGCTGGATCGGCCGGATGGAGGCGCTGTTGGTCGCCGCCGGCGACCGGGGCGAACTGCTGCCGCACATCGTCCCGGCCGACACCGCCTGGCTGATCACCGCTGCCTGGACGGGTGTTCAGATCCAGTCGCAGAAGCTCTCCGGCCGGGCCGACCTGGAACTGCGGGTGTCCGGGCTGTTCCAGCACCTGATGCCGAGCGTCGCGGTGCCCGGGGTGCTCGGCTCGTTGCAGATGGGGCCGGACCGCGGGGGGCAGGTGGTCGCCGAGGTTGCGGCGGCCCGGGCGGCGGAGGGTGCTGCTGACGGATCGTCGGCGGGGTCGGAGACGGCGGGTGTCGCGGACGGGGTCGGGGTGGGCTGACCGGCGGGCCGCGCGGTACGGGCGGCAACGGGCCCCGGGGCCAGATGAGTTGGGTACAGGTGGCGGCGCGAGGCCCAGGGGGCCGGCGCCGCCTTCGGTTTGTCCGGGGGTGGGCGCGGAGGGTGATCACGTGCGGACGCGGGGCCCCGGTGGTGGGTCGCCCGGTGAAGGTCGGCGCTCGATTCCGTAAAAAACAGCGCGTACGGTTTTGTATTGACAAACCGCACGTGCTGTTTTTCACTGAGGACGGACGGTTGACCCAGGGGTGTCGACTCGGGGTCGGCTGTGGCGGAGGCGCTGCGGCGGAGGGGCCGTGGCGTTCCGCGTGATGGGGGTGGTCATCGTGGAGATCAGGGTGCTCGGGGCGCTGGACGTCCGGGTGTGCGGGGAGTCGGTGGTGCCGACGGCGCCCAAGCCCCGCCAGGTGCTGGGCTTGCTGGCAGTGCGAGCGGACCAGGTGGTCCCGGCCGGGGTGCTGGCCGAGGAGCTGTGGTCCGGCCGCCCGCCGCGCACGGCGCGCACCACCGTGCAGACCTACGTCCTGCACCTGCGTGACCTGATCGACCGGGCGCTCGCCCGGGCCGCTGCGCCCGCCGGGGTCTCCTGCGCCAAGGACGTCCTGGTGACCTCGCCCGGCGGCTACCTGCTGAACAGCGGCAACGGGACGCTGGACGTGCGGGAGTTCGAGCGGCTGGCCGGGGCGGGCCACCGGGCGATGGGCGAGGGCGACCATCCGCAGGCCGCCCGGACGCTCGGCGAGGCGCTGGCGCTGTGGCGCGGACCGGCCTTCGCGGACGTCCCGGCGGGCGGCCAACTCGCCGTTGAGGCGCAGCGGTTGGAAGAGGCCCGGCTCTGCGCGCTGGACCAGCGGATCGAGGCCGACCTGCGGCTGGGACGGCACCGGGCCCTGCTGGCGGAGCTGACCGTACTGGTCGACCGCTACCGCACCCACGAGAGCCTGCACGGCCAGTACATGATCGCCCTGCACCGCTCCGGCCGCCGGGGCGAGGCCCTGGCGGCCTACCAGCGCCTGCGCGCCACCTTGGTGCGGGAGTTGGGCATGGAACCGTCCGCCGGGTTACGGCGGCTCCAGCGGTCCGTCCTGCTGGCCGGCTCGGAGGGGGCGGAGCGCGAACCCGCGCCGGCGGCGCCGTAGCCGGCCCGCCGTCGGCCCACCCGGACGGCTCGGAGCATCTGGTTCGCCCGGAGCAACCGGTTCACTCGGCCGATCGGGTACCCGTTCCCGGGCCCGCCCGCGCCGAACCGGGTCGAATGTCAGTGCGCCTCGCCATGATGGCGGTATGAAGGACGCAGCCACCACGGCCACCCCCGCCACCCTCGCCTCCCCGCAGGCCTACGCCGACGCCGTCGCCACCGCCGTCCGGGCCGCCGGGGCGTACTACGGCGACGGCTCCACCCCGCTCGGGGACGACGAGTACGACGCCCTGGTCCGGGGGATCGAGGCCTACGAGCGCGCGCACCCCGAGCAGGTGCTGCCCGAGTCGCCCACCGGCAAGGTGGCCGGCGGCGCGGTCGTCGGCGACGTCCCGCACAGCACGCCGATGCTCTCGCTCGACAACGTCTTCTCCGCCGAGGAACTGGAGTCCTGGGCCGCCGGGCTGGAGCGCCGGCTCGGCAGACCGGTCGCCGCCTGGTGCGTCGAGCCCAAGCTGGACGGCCTCGCGGTCGCCGCCCGCTACCGGGCCGGCCGGCTGCACCAGGTGCTCACCCGGGGCGACGGCCTGGCCGGGGAGGACATCACCCACGCCGCCGACGCCGTGCTCGGCCTGCCCGCCCGGCTCAGCGAGCCGCTCGACGTGGAACTGCGCGGCGAGGTGCTGCTCACCCACGAACAGTTCGAAGCGGCCAACGCCGTGCGCACCGCCCACGGCGCCACCCCCTTCGCCCACCCGCGCAGCGGCGCCGCCGGCACCCTGCGGGCCAAGGACCGCCCGTACCGGGTCGAGCTCACCTTCTTCGGCTACGACGCCCACGGCCTGCCCGGCCTGCCCGGCCTGGACCACGCCGCGCTGCTCGCCCGTATCGCCGGACTCGGCGCCAACACCGCCGCCACCACCGCGGCCGCGCCCCGCCGCTGCGCCACGCTCGCCGAGGCCGAGCAGCGGATCGAGGAGATCGCCGCGCTGCGCGCCGCACTGCCCTTCGGCATCGACGGCGTCGTGGTCAAGGCGGACGCGGTCGCCGACCAGGAGGAGGCCGGTTCCGGTTCCCGCGCGCCGCGCTGGGCGGTCGCCCGCAAGCTCCAGGCCCAGCACAAGGTCACCCGGCTGCTCGCCGTGGAGTGGAACGTCGGCCGCACCGGGATCATCGCGCCCCGCGCGGTGCTGGAGCCGGTGGTGATCGACGGCGTCACCGTCACCTACGCGACCCTGCACAACCCCGCCGACATCGAGCGCCGCGGACTGATGCTCGGCGACCAGGTGTTCGTCTACCGCGCCGGCGACGTCATCCCGCGCGTCGAGGCGCCGCTGGTGGACGAGCGCACCGGCGCCGAGCAGCCGATCGCCTTCCCCGAGGCCTGTCCGCGCTGCGGCGATGCCATCGACCGCTCGGAGCAGCGCTGGCGCTGCGTGCGCGGCCGCGGCTGCCAGGCCGTCGCCTCGGTGATCTACGCGGCCGGGCGCGACCAGCTCGACATCGAGGGCCTCGGCGGCACCCGGGCCGTCCAGTTGGTCGAATCCGGGCTGGTCGCCGACCTCGCCGACCTCTTCACCCTGACCAAGGAACAACTGCTCACGCTGGAGCGGATGGGCGACACCAGCGCGGACAACCTGCTCGCCGCGATCGAGACCGCCCGCACCCGCCCGCTGAACCGGGTGTTCTGCGCCCTCGGCATCCGCGGCACCGGCCGGACGATGTCGCGCCGGATCGCCGCGCACTTCGGCAGCATGGCCGCGATCCGGGCCGCCGACGCGGAGGCGCTGGCGGGCGTGGACGGCATCGGAACGGAGAAGGCGACCGTGATCGTGGCCGAACTCGCCGACGTGGCGCCGCTGTTGGACCGACTGGCGGAGCAGGGCGTGGGGACGGCGGTCACCGAGCCGCTGGTCGCGGCGGCTGATCCCGCTGCCAGTGCGGCGGGCGAAGGCGCGGAGACGGAAGGTGCGGTGGCCGGTCCGCTGGCCGGGCAGAGCGTGGTGGTCACCGGGAGCATGACCGGCGTCCTGGCCGAGCTCTCCCGCAACGCGATGAACGAACTGATCGAGCGTGCGGGCGGCAAGGCCTCCTCCTCGGTGTCCAAGCGCACCACCCTGCTGGTCGCGGGGGAGAAGGCGGGCTCCAAGCGGGCCAAGGCGGAGGAGCTCGGGGTGCCGGTCACCACCCCGGAGGACTTCGCCGTCCTAGTCGCCGACTTCCTCGGCTGATCGCGCGGCCGACCGCACGGCTCAGCGGCCGGTCGGTGGGCCCGGTCGGTGCGGTAGGGTGGCCGACGCTGTACACGACGAACACGACCGAGAGCCAGGGAGGTGAGACCCATTACCGGTATGTCCGAGCGGGTGCTCCCGGAGCGCGGCCGTGCGGGCGCATCGCGCGCGTAGCGCGGGCGCGCCGACGCGGTGTCGGCCCTGGCGGGAGCCCTGACGGAGTCCTCCGTTCTCCTCCCGTCCTGCCCTAGGAATCCCCTTGTCGGTCTTCTCCTCCGCCGCTCTCCGTTCCTCCGTCGTCTCCCGACTGCGCGCCGCCGGCTGCGTGTTCGCCGAGGACGAGGCCCGGATCCTGCTCACCGCCGCCGCCTCACCCGCCGAACTGGCCGCCATGGTCCGGGCCCGCGCCCAGGGCCGACCGCTCGAACACGTCGTCGGCTGGGCCGAGTTCGCGGGTCTGCGGATCGCCGTCGACCCCGGCGTGTTCGTCCCGCGCCGCCGCAGCGAGTTCCTGGCCGCCGAGGCCGCCCGACTCGCCGGCCCCGGCGCCGTGGTGGTCGACCTGTGCTGCGGCAGCGGTGCCCTCGGCGCCGCCGTGGCGGACCAGGTCGACCACCCGGTCGAGCTGTACGCCGCGGACCTCGACCCCGCCGCCGTCCGCTGCGCCCGGCGCAATCTGGCCGGGACGGGCGCGCGGGTCTACGAGGGCGACCTCTTCGCGCCCCTGCCCGAGGCACTGCGCGGACGGGTGGAGGTACTGATCGCCAACGTCCCGTACGTACCGACCGCGGACGTCGAGCTGTTGCCGCCCGAGGCGCGACTGCACGAGGCCCGGCCCGCGCTGGACGGCGGTGCGGACGGGCTGGACGTGCTGCGCCGGGTGGCCGCGGTCGCGCCCGGGTGGCTGGCGGCGGGCGGGGCGCTGCTGTTCGAGACCAGCGAGCGGCAGGCGGCCGGTGCGCTGGAGGTGGCCCGGGCGGCGGGGTTGGCGGCGGAGGTGAGCCGCGAGGAGGAACTGGACGCCACGGTCGTCACGGCGACCCGGAACTGACCGTCGTCGGCGGGTGGTCGCCTGGGGGCGCCTGGGGGTTGTCGGCCCCGGGAGGCGGGTGGTCGTTCGGGGGCGCTCGTCCGAGGGCGGTCAACGGCCCGGCCACCGTTCCCCTGTGACGGTGGCCGGGCCGGGCTGGTCGGTCGCCGGTCGCCGGTCGCCGGTCACCCGGTCATCCGGTCATCCGGTCAGATCCGGGCGCCGTACACGTGGTCGACCGGGATGGTGAGCAGTACCCGGCGGTCGGCGACCATGACCCTGCGGTAGTCCGCCCAGTCGGGGTGCTCGCCGGCGGCCCGGCGGTAGTAGTCGACCAGGGCCTCGACCTCGGGACCGTCGGGGTCGAGGCCCGGTCCGGTGAGGGTAGCGGTGCCTTCGGCGGTGGCCCAGGAGCGGCCGTCCGGTGCGGTCACCTCCAGGCTGACCCGCGGGTCCCGGCGAAGGTTCGCGGTCTTCGCGAGTCCCTCCCGGGTGGAGATCAGGAGGACGTTCGCCTCGCGGTCGTAGTACGGCAGCACCGGCGAGAGCTGGGGCCGGCCGTCGGCCTTGATGGTGGCGAGGATGCCGAGGCGGCTCTGCGCGAGGAGGGCGTACGGGTCGTACGGAGGGCGCGTGGTGGTGGTCATGGGAGCATCATCGGGCTTCACGCCGGTGTGAAGGGCGGGACCCGGCAGGTGTGTTGCGCCGCTGGCGCCTGGTTGGCCCCGAAAGATGAGGATCTGCGGAATCGCCGGTGGCCGCCGCCGTGCCGCGGCTAGGGTCGGGAGCCGACAGGGCGTGACGATCCGTCACCGAGTGCTGGTCCGAACCGAGGGAGCACACGCGATGGCTGCCGACTACCGGCCCAGGGAAGTGCTGGAGTTCTCCGACGACCTGCACCACGAGGACGTCCTCCCCTTGCAGGCCTTCCTGTCGGCCCGTCTCGGCGAGGTGGTCAAGGCCCAGCCCGAGGGCAGCGCCGGCCGTTTCGCGGCCGAGCGCCTCGCCGATGTCACCCGCCGCGACTGCGTCCACCTCGGCGACCTCCTCGTCGCCTGGCGCGAGGTGGTGGTCGAGGACCGGATCGAAGTGCCCGGGGAGACTCAACGGCTCCGGCAGGACGTGATGGTGTGGTGGGAGCGGCTGTGCGGAACGGCCGACGGCTTCCGCGACCACCCCGACCACAGACCCCGGTGGCGGGCGCTGCGCTTCCTGAACCTCGCCCATGCCGAACTGATGGCCGGTCTGACGGACCTGTCGCGGGGCGGGTACGGGGACGGGGCGCACCCGTGAGCTTCTGAACGCCCGAACGCCGGAACGTCCGCACGCCGGAATGCCCGAACCTCGGAACGTCCGCACGCCGGAATGCCCGAACCCCGGAACGTCCGCACGCCTGGAACCCCGGCCACCATACGGGCGGTGACCGGGGTTCCAGGGCTCAGGCGCCGGGCGGGGTCCGGCCGGCGTGGGCCGAGGTGATCACGGCGGTCGCGGCGGAGAGCGCGGCGGCCGTCCGCCGCACGTCCGCCTCCGTGGTGCGCCAGTTGCTGAACGCCGCGCGCAGGGCGGGCAGGCCGGCGTAGCGGGTCGGGGTGAGGAAGGCTTCCGCGGAGAGCTCGGAGGCGAGGGCGGCGAGGCGCTCCGGGGTGGGGTCCTCGGTGAGGGTGAAGCACACTACGTTGAGGCGGACCGGCGCGAGCAGCCGCAGGCCGTCGATCGCCTCGACCGCCGCGCCGAGCGCGCGGGCCCCGGCGACATTGCGCTCCACGATCTCGCGGTGGCCGGCCCGGCCGTAGGCGCGCAGCGTGAACCAGGCGGCCAGGGCGCGCAGGCGGTGAGAGTTCTCCGGGGTCAGGTGCACCAGGTCGGGGTGGTCGCCGACCGGGCCGAGGTAGGCGGCGGCGTTCTGGAAGACCCGGGCCTGGAGGTCGCGGCGGCGGGTGAACTGCACGGCGCTGTCGTAGGGCACGTTGAGCCACTTGTGCAGGTCCACGCAGACCGAGTCGGCGAGGTCGAGCCCGGCGACCAGCTCGGTGTGGTGGGGGGAGAGCGCGGCGAAGGCGCCGAAGGCGGCGTCCACGTGCAGCCAGAACGGGTACCGCTCGCGGAGGGCGGCGATCGCCCGCAGGTCGTCGAAGTCGACGGTGTTCACGGTGCCCGCGTTGGCGACCACGACGCACGGGCCGTCGGCCCCGGCGAGGGCCCGCTCCAGGGCGGCCACGTCCACGGCCTCCCGGCCGGGCAGGGCGGGGACGGCGGTCAGCGCGGTGCGGCCGAGGCCCAGGACGGACAGCGCCTTGGCCACGCTGGAGTGCGCACTGCCCGACAGCACCCGGACCCGGCCCAGCGCGGCGACCCCGTCCTCGGCCACGTCGACCCCGAGGCGTTCGCCCAGCCACTCGCGGGCGATCGCCAGTCCGACCGTGTTGGACTGGGTGGCGCCGCTGACGAAGGTGCCGCTGTGCGCGGGGGAGAGCCCGAACAGCTCGCGCAGCCAGCCGACGGTCTCCCGCTCCAGGTGTTGACCGGCGGGGTCGAGCGAGGAGTTGGAGTTCTGGTCGGCGGTGGCGGTCAGCCAGTCGCCCACCAGCGCGGCCGGGGTCGCCCCGCCCGTCACGAAGCCGAAGTAGCGCGGCCCGGCGCCGGCCGACAGCCGTGGCTCCCAGCGCTCGCCGAACTCGGCCAGGGCCGCCCGCAGTCCGTCGGCGTCCTCGCGCAGCGGCTCCGACGGTGTCGGTCGGCCGGCCTCCTCCGGGATGACCGGCCGGTCGTCGAGCCCGCCGAGGAAGTCGACGGCCCGCTGCCGGGCCTCTTCCAACAGGGCGGGCAACTGGTCGAGGTCGGCGGCGAGTTCGCGGTGCATGGGTTCTCCGTTGATCGGTGGTCAGGCCGAGGCTAGTGGCGGACGGAGAGGGTGTCGCGGGCCAATTCCGTGCCGGTGGCCCGGGCGGTCGGGGGGCGGGACCGCCCGGGCCACCGGGGGTCGGGGCTGGGGCTGGGGTTGGGGTTGGGGGCTCGGGCCGCTCGGGCCGCTCGGGCGCGGGCCGGGCTCAGGCGGTGGCGGTGTTCTGCGCCTCGCCGGCCCTCGGGTCGGCGGCGGGCCGGTCGGGCGCGGTGGCGGCGATCGGCGGGGCGGGGATCGCGGCGGCGACGGCGGCCGCGAGCAGGGCGACACCGCAGCCGAGCACCAGGCCGACCCGGAATCCGCCCTCCGAGGGCAGGGTGCGGCCGCCCAGGGTGGTGGTCAGCTGGGACAGCACCACGCCGACGACCGCCGCCGACACCGAGGTGCCCAGGGAACGCATCAGGGTGTTGAAGCTGTTGGCGGAGGCCGTCGAGGACAGCGGCACCGCGCTCATGATCAGGGCGGGCATCGCGCCGTACGCCAGCCCCACGCCGCCGTTGGAGACGAGGGTGGCGGTCAGCACGCCCCAGGTGGAGCCCATCAGCGGCAGGGCGAGCCCGTAGCCGGCCGCGATCGCGAGCGCGCCGACGACCAGGGTGAACTTGGGACCGCGCGCGGCGGAAAGGCGTCCGCCCAGCGGGGAGACGAGCATCATCATCAGACCGCCCGGTGCCATCCACAGGCCCATCGCCAGCATCGACTGCCCGAGGCCGTAGCCGGTGGCCTTCGGCAGTTGCAGCAACTGGGGCACGATCAGCGCCTGGGCGTACATGCCGAAGCCGACCAGGACGGACGCGGCGTTGGTGAGCAGCACCCGCGGGCGGGCGGTCACCCGCAGGTCGACCAGCGGCGCGGTGACCCGCAGTTCCCAGCGGGCCCAGAGCAGCAGTACGGCCGCGGCGGCGGTGAACAGGCCGAGGGTGCGGGTGCTGCCCCAGCCCCAGTCGCCGCCCTTGGAGACCGGCAGCAGCAGGCAGACCAGGCCGACGCTGAGTCCGGCGGCACCGATGAAGTCGAAGCGGGTGGCGCTCGGTCGGGTGGCCGCTGCTGGGGCCTGGGTCGGTGCGGGTGCCGGTGCTGGTGCCGGTACGACCGTCCGGATCATGCCGATGATGACGACGGTCAGGACGGCCGTGCCCCAGAACAGGGCGCGCCAGCTGGCGTAGTCGGCGACGGCGGCGGCGATCGGCAGGCCGAGGCCGCCACCGATCCCCATCGAGGCGCTGACCAGGGCGATCGCGGAGCCGAGCCGCTCGGGCGGCAGGACGTCGCGCAGCAGGCTGATGCCGAGCGGCACCAACCCCATGCCGATGCCCTGGAGGGCGCGTCCGGCGATCATCGGCAGCACGGAGGAGGAGAGCGCGCACAGCACGGAGCCGAGCAGCAGCGGGACGCAGGAGGCGATCAGCATCGTCCGCTTGCCCAGGAGGTCGCCGAGGCGCCCGATGATCGGGACGAAGACGGCGGCGGAGAGCAGCGTCGCGGTGATCACCCAGGAGGCGTTGGACGGGGTGGTGCGCAGCAGTTGGGGCAGCTCGCTGATCAGCGGGGTGACCAGGGTCTGCATGATCGCGGCGACGGTGCCGGTGAAGGCGAGCGTGGCGACGATCGGACCGGTACGGAGGGTGGGGGCGGGGCCGTCGATGGCGGGCCTCCTGGGGCTCGGCGGGCGAATGTGCTCCATGCATGAGATGTGCATCATGCACATCGCTGGGAGCATACCCCTCTTGTGCGCCGTGCACATCATGTGGGCGCTGCACTCCTCTGGCATACTGATGGTCGCGATCAATGAGGAATCCGCAGGTCGAGCGGGCGATGGAAGGACTTCGACATGACCAGCCCCACGCACCAGGTCGCCCTTGAATTCCTGGTGTTCGCCCGTCACCGCGACCTCGGCCAGGTCGGCAACCGCCCCGAGGGCAGCCAACTCGAGCGCAGCGCGTACATCCTGCTCAGCCGGGTCGAGGCCCAGGGGCCGATGTCCATCGGCCAGCTCAGCGATGCCTTCGGCCTCGACGTCTCCACCCTCAACCGGCAGACCGCCGGGCTCACGGGCGCCGGCCTGCTGGAGCGCATCCCCGACCCCGACGGCGGGATGGCCCGCAAGTTCCGCCTCACCGACGAGGGCCGCCGCCGCCTGGACGAGGAACGCGGCGCCCACGTCCGCGCCCTCGACCTGGTGATGTCCGACTGGTCGGATGCCGACATCGCCGGCTTCGCCGACTACCTGCGCCGCTTCAACACCGGCATCGAACGCCTCGACGGACGGCCCTGGCCCCGGCCCTGAGGCCGCACCCCGCAGGGCGGTTCGCGGGGACGGCGGCCGCTGGTAGGGCCACGTCGGCGACGTCGAGTTCTTGACCGCCCGGCTCGCACACCCAGAGGTACGTTCCAGCGGTAGTGCTGGAACGAACCGTCGGTTCGCGGTCGGCAATAATGCCCTGGTGAAGACCTGGACGGACCGTCTCCCGCAGATACCCTTCCCCTACCACGCGCTGCCGCCGGACGGTCCCTGGCTGACCCAGGAGGAGACGGCGTCCTACCTCGGTGTCGGGGAGTACCACCTGAACACGTTGACGTGCGTCACCCACCGGATCGACATGGTCCGCACCACCACCGACAAGAAGTTCGCCTGCACGCGTGCCAGCGTCGAGGCCGAGAAGGAGTGGCGCGACACCGCCAAGCCCTGGCGGAAGATCCTGCGCCTGCTCCGGGACAGCCTCAAGCAGTTCTGAGGACGGCCTCGCCGAGGCGGCCAGCTTCCGCCTGGTCAAGTGATGCCTGGCCGTGCCCGGTTGTGGGCCGTGGGCGGGGTGCGGCGTCGGGGGCGTCAGCGGCGGGGGAGTTCGGCGGTTCGGACGGGGCTGTCGACCAGGCTGCGGCTGACGGCGCCGACGGCGGCCGCGCCCTCGGGGGTGCCGGAGAGGTCCGACTCGCGGAAGCTCCAGCCCTCCTCGGAGGAGACCTGCCACCAGCGCTCGCGTCCGTCGCCGCTCTGGGTGGCCGCCTCGGTGGCGAAGCCGTGCTCGGCCAGCTTGCGCAGGTGATAGCTGACCAGGGGGCGGATCCGAAAGGAATGTTGCGCGATGAAAACTGCGCAATGAATATTCCTGATCTTTCCGGAGCGGAGCCTTCTAGGATCTTCGGCATGGCGACGAGACTCGTGCAGATCAACATGAAGGCCCGGGACGATGCGGCGCTCGGCCGGTTCTGGGCAGCGGCGCTCGGCTGGGGCATCGGCAGCGAGGCGCCCGGCGTGACCAACCTCGAACCCGTGGGCTTCGCCTATCCCGACCCGGCGGCGGTCTGCATCGACCTGGTCGTCAGCGAGGAACCCAAGACGGTGAAGAACCGGGTCCACCTCGACCTGGCCACCACCTCGGCCGCCCACCAGGCGGAACTGGTGGCGCGCTTGAAGGGCCTCGGCGCCACGCTCGCTGACGTGGGGCAGGGTGACGTGCCCTGGACGGTCATGGCCGATCCGGAGGGCAACGAGTTCTGCGTCCTGGAGCCCCGCGAGGTGTACCGGGACACCGGGCCGGTCGCCGCGGTGGTGGTCGACTGCGCCGACCCGCGAGGAATGGCCGGGTTCTGGGGGGAGGCGACGGACTGGACGGTGCACGAGGTCGCCGACGGTTTCGCGTCGATGCGTTCCGCCCGGGGCGTCGGCCCGTACCTGGAGTTCATCCGCACGTCCGATGCCAAGAGCGGGTGGAATCGCGTCCATCTCGACGTCAGCCCCTACCGCGGGGACGACCCGGCGGCGGAGGAGGCCCGGCTGCGCGCCCTCGGTGCCACCGACCCCGGGATCGACCAGTCCTCGATCTCCTGGAGGATCCTGGTCGACCCGGAGGGCAACGAGTTCTGCCTGCTCAGTCCGCGCTGAGGCGCGGTGGGGGTGCCGGTCGTACTCGGGCCGACGGCCGGCAGGAGGGGGCCGGGTGACGGGGCCGGGCGGTGAACGGTTCACCCCCGATTGGATTGACGCGAACATGACGTGCATCGTTGTCGGGCCCGGAACCGCGGTGCCAGGATCGGCGCACTGTCCGTACGAACCAATGGGAGAACCCATGAGGATGCGTACCGCTCTGCCCGTCGCCCTGCTCACCGCGGTCGGCCTGTTCGCTGGCGTCAACACCGCCACGGCGGCGGGCGGCGGCTACCCCGGCTTCCAGTGCTTCAAGACCGCCGACCGCGACGTGTACTGCAGCGACGCCAAGGTCAAGAACCACGCCACGGGCGCCGCCTGGATCGCGTCCTGCCCGGCCGACGTCGTCGCGCACATCAGTGGCAAGCCGTACATCGCGGCCTCGCGCCCCGCCTCGGCGCACAGCTGTTGATCCTCCGCAGGAGCTGACGAGCCCGCCCGGTGGACATCCGCCGGGCGGGTTCGGTCGTCTCCGGGCTCGGTGGCTCCTGGGGCCGGGTCAGCGGGTGAGGGTCGGGACGGCGCCGCCCTCGACGTGGTCGACCCGCACGCCCGGCAGGCCGCGGGACCAGGCGGCGGCCACCGCGGCGAGCTCGGTGCGGGGGAGCGGGGCGGGGCCGAGGCCGATCGGGAAGTGGGTGCGGCCGTCGCGGGTCCGGTACGGCTGGGGCCAGGCGTGGAGCCCGGTGGCACCGGCCTCCTCCAGGGCGGCGAGGAGGCTGCGGAGGCGGCCGCGCGCCGGGCCGACGGACTCCTGGTCGGCGGAGACCACGGCCCAGGCGGCGTGGCGGCGGTGCAGCGGGGGCGGGGTGAGCAGGGCGGGCCAGGGGTCGGGGTCGGTGGTGGTGAGTTCCCAGGCGCGGTAGAGCTCCTCGGTGAGCTGGTCCCTGGTGTCCGGTCCCACCTGGGTGGTGCAGCTGCGGACGGGGGTGGAGGGGGTGAGCACGGTCAGCGGGCCCCCGGCTGGTCCGGAGTCGGAACTCCCGGTGGTTTCCCTGGCGGTGGCCTCCGCGGTGGCTTCCACGGTGGCGGGTTCTGCGGTGAGGGTGACGGGTTGGCGCCAGTCCCAGGAGGCCCAGGTCTCGGTGAAGCGCTGGAACAGGTCGTCCTCGGAAGTGTCCAGCAGGTCGAGGACGGTCCGGGCGGCGAGCACCGACCAGGCCAGCGAAGGCAGTTGACCGAACGGCGCGCCGTCCAGGCCGCGGGCCCGGGCCCAGGACTTGACCTGCCGGGCCAGTCGGACGAACCGCGGCCGTTGCTCGCCGAGCGCGGAGCGGATCGCCTCGGCGTCGGTGACCGCGCTCAGTGCGACGGCCGCCGCCTCGCCCAGTTCGGTGCGCCGGGCGACCGCCTCGGCGGGGTCGAGGACGCCGGTGAACACCACGGCGAGGTCGACGGTCAGCCCGTCCGCCTCCAGCCGCAGCCCCGGCACCCGGGCGCCGCGCACCTCGCGGAGCCGACGGGCCTGCGGCAGGGCCGCCGCCACCCGGGCCAGCACCCCGGGAAGGTCCGCCGGGCCGGGCAGCGCCGCCACCAGGTCCAGGTCGCCGCCGTCCAGCTGGCAGCCGAGCCGCCGCGAGCCGACCTGGTGGACGACCCCCTCGGGCAGCGCGGCGGTCAGTCGGCGGGCCAACTCGTCCGCGACGGCGGTGCGTTGCGAGGGCTCGGGGTGGAGAGACACCGTCGGCTCCGCCGGGAGCACCCGCACCTGGCCCGTTCCCAGGGTGACCACCGCGCGCGGGCGCATCGGCTCCTCGCCCCGGCGGGACAGCACCACCAGCTCACCGACCAGGGCGTCCGTCCCGCGCAGTCGGGCGGCGCAGTCGGCGGCCACCCGCTGGGGGTCGTCGCTGCGCCCGAGGCTCAGGTGCGGGGTGTACCCCTCGGCGCGGCCCCGGCAGCGGGGGAACCGACCTTCGAGGGCGTGCCGCAGTGCCGCCCAGGGTTCGGCCGCAGTGGCGGCCGGGTCCAGCCAGATCGTCGCGTCCTCGCGGTGGCCGAAGGTGTGCACGCCCTCCAGCCGGGCGGTGAAGGGGGCCACCTCGGCGGCGGCCGCGCCGAGCAGTGGCAGCGCGCGGTCGAACGCGGACTCCGGCACGAAGCCGAACAGCAGATTGACGTGCGGGGGCCAGCGGCGCAGCTGCGGGTCGTACGCGGCGCGCAGGTCCTGGATGGGCGGCCACAGCTCCTCGGGCGGGAGCCAGGCGACGGCCGTCCGGGCGGTGGGCGCGGCGTCCAGGGAGTCCGGGGAGGCGGCACCGTCGAGGGCGAGGGCGAGGTCGACGACCAGGCCGTAGTGGTCGGAGGGGTGGAGGCCGTCGGCGGTGGGCCGGTCGCCGAGCAGGGCGGCGGCGGTGACAGCGGCCCGGTCGGCGCGGTACAGGACGCGGTCGATCCGGCCCGGGCGGCCGGTGAGGGAGGAGACGGCGGCGAGCGGGTTGACGGTCGGGTCGAAGGTGGGGGTGTCGTCGCCCCGGCCGTGCACCTGGGTCCAGGCGTCCCGGAGGCCGAGTGCCGTGGCGGGGCCGTCCGGTCCGGAGCGGGCGTCGTTGAAGTCGCCGAGCAGCAGCAGTTCTCCTTCGACGCCGGCCAGGCCCTCGGCCAGCCGGGTGAGTTCGGCCTGGCGGCGGGCCGGGCCGTCCGTCGAGTGGTCGCTGCTGAGGTGGACGGCGGCGACGGTCAGCGGCGCGTCGGCGGCCCGGACGGTGACGGCCGTGACGGCCTTGTGCGGGCCCAGCGCGTGCCGGCCGGCCTCCAGGACGGGGAGACGGCTGAGCACCAGCAGGCCGTACTCGGGCACGTCGCGGCCGGAGGGGTCGGTGCCGAGGACGTAGCGCTCCCGGACCCAGGGCTCCGCCAGCAGCTGGACGACCAGGGCGGGCTCGACCTCCTGGAGCGCGATGACGTCGGCGTCGGCGGCCGCCAGCTCGGCGAGCAGCAGCGGTCGGCGGCGGGCGGTGGCGATCCGGTCGGCGTCGTAGCGGTCCCACAGGGTGTTCCAGGTGACCACGCGCAGGGTGCCGGTGGCGGTGGGAACGTCTGTGGTGGTGGTGGTGGTGATGGCGGCGGCGGTCGGGCCGGTTCCGCCCGTGGTGCCGTCCGCGGTGTGGTGGGGCTGCCAGCCGCCGTCCGGCCGCCAGGCGTACGGGGTGGTGGCGGTGAAGAAGGGCGCGGGCAGGTGGCGCGGTTCGGCGCGGTGCCCGGCCTCGGTGGTGTCGAGGTCGTCCACGCCGGTGGAGCGGTCCCACACCACGACGCCGTCGGCCTCGACCTGGTACACCCGGTGCCAGGGGATCTCGCCGGACGCCAGGAAGGCCTCCAACGGGACGCGCGCGATGCGGTCGTCGCGCTGGCGCACGCCCAGGGTGAACCGGGCCGGGTCGAAGCGGGCGTCCCAGCGGATCCGCTGGCAGACCTGTTCGATGGGGCGCATCAGTCCTCCTCGGAGTCGAGCGTTCCCGCCGTGTCCTCCACGGTGCCACCGGCGCCGACGTACCAGGTGCGGTGTGCCTGGCCGGGGTAGGGCGGGTTGAAGCGGTGCAGTTGGGCGGAGAGCACCTCGGGCGGTACCGGGTGCGGGCGGACGGCGTTGCGGCGCAGCAGTTCCTGCTCGCCGACCAGCAGCACCACCTGGGTGACCAGGGCGTCGCGGCGCCGGGCGGTGCCGTGGACGTGGGAGCGCTGCTCGCGGTTGAGTGAGGTGGCGTCCCAGACCACGGTGGCGGCCCGGTCGGCCAGGGCGGAGTCCAGCCGGGCCATGGCGGTGCGCAGCACCTCGGGGTTGTTGCGCTGGTCGGCGCGCGAGCCGCGGGCGGCGCGCAGGTCGTCCAGGCTGATCCGGGCCGAGACACCGGGCAGGGCGGCCGCGAAGGTGCTCTTGCCGCTGCCGGACGGGCCGCTCAGGTGGACCAGCCGCGGGAAGCGGCCGTCGCGCCAGCGCCAGGTGGCGGCCACCGCCTCCTCGACGGTGCTGATCCGGCCGAGGGCGTAGGCCTCGCGGGCCTGGGCCCAGCAGCGGTCGGCGGCGTCCGGTGCGTCGGCGGCGAGGTCGGCGAGAGCCTCGCGCAGGCCGGTGCGCAGCCAGGCCAGTGGGTCGGGGTCGAGCAGTCCGGCGTCCTCGGCGTGCAGGGCCGACCAGGCGACCTGCTCGCGCTCGGCGGGCCAGGGGGCGGTGGCCGCGGCCACCGCGTGCAGCACCCCGAGGTCGGCGGCGCTCGCGAGCCGGACCAGCCCGGCGCGGCGCTCGGTGTCCGGGTACGGCTGCTGGAGGCCGGGGTGCAGTCCGACCAGGTCGGCGACCCGGCGGGCCAGGGGCAGGCCCAGGCGGTCGGCGAGCCGGGGTGCGAGCGACTCCCGGCGGGCGGAGCGCAGCGCGGTGGCCAGCACGCCGGCCAGACGGGCGTCGCCGGTGCGGCCGAGCTCGTCGAGGCGGGCGGAGACGTCGGCCAGCTCCTCCGACCGGCGGTCGGGGCCGGGTGCGGTCGGGGCTCCGGGCACGGGCACGGGTGCGGGTGCGGGTGCGGGTGCGGGTGTGGGGGAGGGGACGGGCACAGTGGTGAGTTCGGGCAGGTCCAAGGCCTCGGCCAGCAGCGGGAGTTCCGGCAGTCGGCCGGACCGGATGTCCCAGAGTGGGGCGTCGGGACCGAGGCCGTTCTCCACCACGGCGGCGTACATCCAGTGGGTGTCGGTCCGTACGTGCTGCGGGCGGACCCACTTGGCGACCCGCACGCCGAACTCGCCCCGGGGGAAGCCCCGGACGGTCCGGACCACGTAGCCCTCCTGGCGGTCGAGGTCCAGGCGCAGGGCGCGCAGGGCCCGTTCGTCGAAGCGGCCGCGCCAGAGCACCCGGGGTGTGGGGATGCCGAGGCGGCGCAGGAAACGCACGGTGGCGTCCCAGTCGAGGCACTCGTCCCGGTCCGTCCAGACCGAGAAGCCGTAGAACCAGCTGTCCAGGTCGGTGTACGGGATGGAGTGCCGGGCGAACAGGTTCTCGCCGCAGATCCGCCAGCCGTCCGGGATGCGGGCGCCGACCCGGTTCTGCAGGCCCTTGACCCAGGCGCGGGAGGGGTGGTGGGCGGAGTCCAGCGAGCGGGCGTGCAGCCCGTCGGGGTAGAGGGTGGTGTTCTCGCCGTCCAGCTTCTCGGTGACCACGATCTCCGCCCCGGCCAGGCCGGAGACGTCCCCGGTCCGTACGTCGTCCGCCGCAGCCCCCGGTGACCAGGGGAGATGCGGCGTCCGGGGGTAGTGCACACGCATGCTCGGCTCCCTGAACGTCCTTGATCCGGCGGCCACTGTAGGAGCCGCTGGGACGGGAGGGCCACCGATTAAAGCTGCTGGTGGGGGCTTTGACGGGACTGCTGCCGGGGGTTCGGTCGGGTGCGGGAACGGGAGGGTGCGGGAACGGGAGGGTGCGGGAACGGGAGGGGCCGGGAGGTGGCCGGTGCGGGTCGGGGATCAGTCGATGCGGTGCTCCTGCCAGAAGGGCGTCAGGTCGACGGACGTCGCGGCCTGGGCGGCGGCCTTGAACTCGGCGGTGGTGGAGACGCCGAACCAGTGGGCGCGGACGTAGTCGTGCAGCAGCGCGGACATCGTGTCCGTGCCGATCAGCCGGCGCAGTTCGTGCAGGGCGCAGGAGCCGTGGTCGTAGATGACCGCCTCGTAGCGGTCGGGGTGGGTGTCCCAGTAGCTCATCGGATTGGTGAGGCGTTCGGCCGGGCTCCGGAAGGGAGTCGCGGCGGTGCAGCCCTCCTTCGTCCGGCCCATCTCGACGTCCATGGCGTACTCGGCGAAGGACTCGTCCAGCCAGGGTGCGCGGTACTGGTCGTCGCCGACGATGCCGTACCACCACTGGTGCGCCAGCTCGTGGATGACGGCGGAGGGTCGGATCCGGTCGAGGACGAAGGCCGGGTACTCCATGCCGCCGAACTCGAAGGCGTCGTCGAGGACGGTGGCGACGTCCCCGTACGGGTAGGGGCCGTAGCGGGCGGAGTGGTCGTCGATGGTCCGCAGGGAGAGGTCCAGCATCGCGCGGGCGTCCTCGGCGGAGACGCTGCTGACCGAGTAGACGGCGACCCGGACGCCGTCGCCGGACCGGCCCTCGATCCGGTGGAAGGGCCCGGCGGCCCAGGCGAACTCGCGGACCTGCCGGGCGCCGATCCGGGTGACCGTGCGGCCCGGGCCGCCGGGGGTGTCGACGGCGGTGCCGGTGGCGGGCACCAGGACCTCGGTGGGGTGGTCGAGGGTGACGGCGAAGTCGGAGGCGAGGCCGTAGAACGACTCGCCGAGCTCGCTGTACGGGTCCAGGTGCCAGCCCGATCCGTCGTGGACGGCGAGGACGGGCAGGGCGTTGCCGATGAAGCTGAACGCGCCGTCCCGGCCGAAGCGGTCGAGGCCGTCGGGGACGTCGACGCCGAGGTCGAACTCGACCGTGTCGGAGGCGCCCTGGTGCAGCGGGTGGGCCAACGGGACGCGCAGCGCGGTGCAGTCGACCTCCGCGGTGCCGTCCAGACCGGTCACCCGGACGGACGGGGTCGCGCAGCCGCCGCGGAAGTTGTCCCAGAGGCGCAGGTAGACCTCGTGCAGGGGCTCGGGCGAGGTGTTGGTGAAGACGATCCGCTCGTGGCCGCGCCAGTGAGCTCCGGTGGCGTCGCTGCTCAACTCCACGGTGTAGGCGGGGGCGCCGGGGGTGCGGGTCGGGTCGGAGGGGGCGCGGCCGGGTGGCGCGGCGCCCACCGAGAGGAGCACGGTGAGGACAGCGAGCAGGGGGAGGAGGCGCCGTGCGCGGGAGGGTGCACCGGGCCGGTCGAGGAGTCGTTGGACGGTGGTGGTGAACCGGGCGGACGTGACCGGCCGGAAGGGTGGGCCGGTGGACTTCATCATGGAGGACCTCGGAAACCTCGGGGACGTCGGAAGCAGGGCTGCAGGCGTGGGTGCCGGAGAGGTGGTCGGCGCGTCGCCGGCACCGAGCCTGAGAACGGCCCCCACCGGCCAGGGGACACGCGGCAGCCCTCCGTCGGGGTGATCCGGCCTGGTCAGCGGAGTGGCTGGTCGGCTTCCGGGGACTCGGCCAGTAGCCGCAGCAGCGCGTCGGCGACCTGGGCCGCACCGGCCGTGCCGACCGCGCTCGTCAACGCCGTCCAGTCCGGGGCGGGAGGAGCGGTGGCAGCCACGGAGGCCAACTGTCTGAGCTTCTCGACCAGGCCTTCCCGTACGGCCGCAGCCGTACGGTGGCGGCCGAGGTCGGCGGCGCGGGCGATGCCGCCGTGGATCAGGTCGAGGGCCTTGCCCGCGCCGTGGGCGCGCAGGGCCAGTGCCTCCTCCTCGTCGAACACCTCCGGTGGCCAGCGCAGGCGGACGTCGGCGCCGAGTACCCGGCTGTGGAAGCGGCCGTTGAAGATCTGGCTGAGGTTCTGCGGCGGCAGGCAGAGCGTGGGGGTGCCGAGCTGCCCGGCCTCCAGGAGGGTGGTCAGCCCGGGGGAGGTGAGCAGGACGTCGCAGTCGGCGAGGCGGTGCAGGAAGTCCTGGTGGCGGAGGGCGCCGACGGTGGTCACGGGCGGGTGGGCGCAGGAGTCGACCAACTGCGCGGCCAGCCAGGCCGGCAGGTTGCCCGCGATGTGCACCTCGGTGACCCCGCTCGCGGTCAGTGCCTCCAGCGCGGCGGGCAGCACGAGCTGGGGATAGCTCGCCCAGTCCGTGAGGTGGGGCGCGCGCAGCCCGCCGAGGTTGAGCAGGGCGCGCCGAGGGTGGGGCGTGGGAGGGCTGCTGCGGGCGGTGCCGCCGTCGGCGATCACGGCGTCCACCCAGCGCAGCCGGTGCACGTCGGCCAGCACCCCGACGCCCTCCGGCGGCAGTTCCACGCACCGCTGGGCGCAGTACACCTCGGCGTCCAGCGGGAGGTCGGGCCGGTCGCCGTCCGTCCAGAGGAACGGCAGGCTGTCCACGAACACCACCGGCACCCCGCAGGCCCGCAACGCCTTCGCCAGCACACCGTCCAGCACCACCAGTGCCGCCTGCACCCGCTGCGCCCGGACGATCCGGCCCAGCTCCTGGTCGGACCGCTCGTCCGGGAGGTCGAACCAGCGCTCCACCGGCTGTTCGGCGAGCAGCGGTCTGCCCAACCCGGAGGCGAGGCCGATGAATCTCAGCCGCCTGCTGCTGTGGGCCCGGAGGGCGGACAGGACCGCGCTCAACTTCCCCGAACTGCCCCAGCCGAACTCGACCCCGGCCACGGCGACCGTCGTGGTGCCCGCCGTCGTGGTCCCTGCCCTCGTGATCCCTGTCCTCGCCCGCATCCGTGTCAACTCCCCCGCCCGTACCGGATCTTGTGTCGCTCCGCATTCGTACCAGGCGCTCGGAGAAGGGGCGGTTCGACTACCTACGGAAAAGCGAGACCTAACCACCCCGATAGGTGAAGTTCCCGCTCGGTGCATTGACGGACGGACGGAGGGGCGGAGGGATGGGCAGGCGGGCGGCCGGTCGGCCGGCCGGAGGCTGGGCGACCGGCCGCACTCAGGCCCTTCCGTGAGGCTGTTCCGGTGGGCGTGACGCGTGGTCACGCGTGGTCCGGGAGTCGTGCTCCGCCGCCTCGGCGAGGCGCTTGATGTGCGCCAGCCGGCGGTCCCAGTCGGCGGCGAGCGAGGCCATCCAACGCGCCGTGGCGTCGAGCGCCGCGGGCCGCACCGTGTAGCGCACCTCGCGCCCGATGCGGTCGCCGCTCACCAGTCCGGCGGCGTCCAGGACGGCGAGGTGCTTGACCACGGCCTGGCGCGAGACGGGAAGGTGCCGGGCGAGCGTCGTCGCGGTGGCCTCGCCCTGTGCGGCGACCAGTTCGAGCAGTCGGCGTCGCGTCGGGTCGGCCAGGGCCGTGAGGACGGTGTCGACCGTCTCGGCGGCGCCGTGGGGTTCGTCGGTCACGTGGCGGGCTGTTCGGCGCGCGTCCTGAGCGCGTCGAGCTCCTGGCGCCAGCCGCCGGTGTTGTCCTCGACCGCCTTGCCGCGCAGTTCCTCGGAGCCGGCCAGTGCCGCGAAGCCGCTCTCGACCACGCGCAGCCGCGTCCTGCCGTCCTCCGGGGTCAGCGTGAACTCGACGAGGGTGCTGTTGTCCTCGCGCAGTTCCTCGCCGGGGAACGCGCTGGCCCAGCGGTAGGCCAGGTAGGTCGGCGGCTCGACCTTCTCCACGCGTACCGGGAAGTCGCCGTACTCCGGGTTCCTGGCCACCAGCTCCTCGCCCTCCCTGGCCACGGTGCCGGGCAGGCTCGCCTTGTCGGCGACCCAGAAGCCGGGCTCGGCCACCAGGGACCAGACCCGCTCCAGGGGCGCCTCGATCAGGGTCTCGCGTTCGATCCGGTCCTCGCTCATGAGGGAGCTCCTTCGCTTGCGGACAGTGGATGCAACTCCAGAGTTGCACGTCGCACCGCCGGGTGCAACCCGAGGGTTGCGCCTCGCGAGGGCTCGTCGCGGAGGAGCTCGGCCCTCGCCCTGCCGCGCCCGGCCGGCTACCGCCCGGGGGTGGCCTCCTCGATGGCCGTGAGCAGGCGGGTGTGGACGGCGGTGGCGGCGGCGCGGGTGGCCGGGTCCTGGTCCTTCAACAACGGGGTGATCAGCTCGGCGGCCGCGGCGAGGACCGGCACGGGCACGGTCGCCTCGCGCAGGTGGAGGAGCTGGGAGGCGGCCCGCTCGCCGGGCGTGGCCTGGGTGCGGGCGTCGGGGATGAGGGCGGTGAGGCCCCGGGGGAGCGGCTGAGTGCTGGTCACCCGCCCCATTCTTCCGTGCCCCGACGGCTGCCGGCCCCATGGCCAGCCCCCATGGCCGGTCGGCACGGCCGGTCGGTGGCGGCCGCGCGGGCAGGCCCCGGTCGAGATAACTCCTCGTCGGGCGAAGCGCCCGATGCCATGCTGTGCGAATGTCTGACGCATCGTATGAAGAGAATGTCGCTCCGATACCCGCCACGGAGGCGGCTCCGCCGGAGCCTGCGCAGGAGCCCCGGCTCCGGCCCTGGAAGGCCCCGGCGGTGTTCGCGGCTGCCGGACTCGTGGTCGGCGCCGGCGCCGTCGGACTGGCCTGGGGCCTGTCCGGACTTGGGGACGACGAGCCCTTCACGCTGGTGGGCCAGGCACGGATCAGCACCTCCGACCCCACCAAGTCGGGTACCTGCAACGGTGCCAGGGGCTTGGATGACGTGGACAAGGACGCCCTGGTGACCGTTCGCGACGCGGCGGGCCGGGTGGTGGCGACCGGCACCCTGGGGCAGGGCGAGTACCACGACTCCGCCTGCCGGTTCCCGATCGTGCTGCCCGACGTGCCGGGCGGTTCGGACTCCTACTCGGTGCAGGTGCTCTGGCACCCGAGGACGAAGGTCACGAACGAAGAGGCGCGGACGGGCGGCCTCGTGATCGATCTCAAGTGATCGGTCTGCACTGATCGGCCCCAAGTGACCGGCCCCAACTGACCGGCTCCAACTGATCGGTCCCGACTGATCGATCCGGAGTAGCGGCCACGGCGGGTGACGTCAGTCCTCGAACACCCGCCTCAACTTCCCGAGTGCGGACTCGATCTCCGCCATGTCCGCGGCCGAGAGCTTCGCGACGTAGGCGTCGTGGAGCTCCCGCTCGTACCGGAGTAGGGCCTGCCGGTAGGCCGCGCCGCGGGCCTCCAGGCGGAGGACGTGGACGCGTCCGTCCTGGGGGCTGCGCTGCCGGGAGAGGTAGCCGTCCTCCTCCAGGCGCGCCAGGTGCTGGCTGACGGCGCCCCTGGACACGCCCAGGCGCTCGGCCAGGTCCTTGGGGGTGATGCCCGGGTCGGCCACGATCCGCCCGAGCACGAGGTGCTGTTGGGCGGTGAGCCCGAAGTCGCCGTAGCGGGGCGCGTGCCGTTCCGAGAGGAGCCACAGGTCCGCGAAGAGCCGGTCGATCCGGGTGATGCGGGCGTGCAGGTCGGCGCTGTCGGGTCTTTCTCCGGTGTCCATCGGGCCCGTCAGTCCGTGGTCGGCGGCTGCTCGGCGGCGCGGCTGCGCCTCCTGAGCCCCAGGCGGGACCGGACTGCCCGGACGGCCTCCTTGCCGACGCCCGCCATGCCGATGAGGGCGCAGGTCTCGGCGACCACGAGCGTCCCGCCGAAGGCGGCGGCCTTGGTGCCGGACTCCAGCGGGAGGAAGAGGATGACGAGGACGGCCACGTAGGTCAGGGCGCTCAGGACGAGGAGCGCGATGCCGATCCTGAACCTGAGCGGCTTCTTCGGGGGTGCTGAGGTCGCCGGGGTCGCAGTCATGGAAATAGTTTAGAAATCTAAATCATCCGTGGTCAAGGACCCCGGCGGCTCCGGGTCGAGGGGCGGTCGGGAAAGGGTTTGGCGGGGCGGCCGGGAAATCTTGTATGGTTCTTCGCGAATCATCCAGAGGGGTGGAGGGACCGGCCCTACGAAGCCCCGGCAACTCCCCGTTCGATCCGGCGTCCGAAGTACGCGCCGTGCCGTCCGGGGTCAGTGCCAACTCCGGCCTGTCGCCAACGTGGCGCGGGGAAGATGAGGAGACACGGTGCTCTCAGTGCTGTCCTTCGCCCGGGCGCTTCCCGCCCCGGCCCTTTCGCGTACCCGTTTCGTGCTCGGCGCAGGCGATCTGCTGTTCCCGCAGGCCTGTTTCCGCTGACCACCCCGCTCCCACCCCACCGGAGCGCCCGTGAGCCGTACCCACCCGTCGCTCACGGGATCTGAGACTGGAGTACCCGTCCATGGAGAACACGAGCGGCGTCGGCGTGCTCGACAAGATCACCTCGATCCTCGGCACCCTGGAGGCCGGTCCGGCCACCTTGGCCGGGCTGGTCGACGCCACCGGGCTGGCCCGGCCGACCGCCCACCGGATCGCCGTCGCACTGGAGCACCACCGGCTGCTCGGCCGGGACCTCCAGGGCCGGTTCGTCCTCGGCCCGCGGCTCGCCGAGCTCTCGGCGGCGGCCGGTGAGGACCGCCTGCTGGCCGCGGCGGGCACGGTCCTCACCCACCTGCGCGACGTCACCGGCGAGACCGCCCAGCTGTACCGTCGGCAGGGCGAGGTCCGGATCTGCGTGGCGGCCGCCGAACGCCTCTTCGGCCTGCGGGACACCGTGCCGGTGGGCCTCGCGCTGCCGATGAAGGTCGGGTCCGCCGCCCAGGTCCTGCTGGCCTGGGAGGAGCCCGAGCGGCTCCACCGCGGACTCCAGGGCGCCCGGTTCACCGCCACCGCGCTGAGCGGGGTGCGGCGCCGGGGGTGGGCCCAGTCGATCGGCGAGCGCGAGCCCGGCGTGGCCTCCGTCTCCGCGCCCGTGCGGGGCCCGGCCGGCCGGGTGGTGGCCGCCGTTTCCGTCTCGGGGCCGATCGAACGGCTCAGCCGGCACCCGGGGGCCCGCCTCTCCCAGGCCGTCATCGAGGCGGCGGGCCACCTCACGGACGCACTGAACAGGCCCTGACCGGGCGGTCGGCTGACGTGGGGTGACCGGCCCGGGGCCCGGCCCGGACCGGACCCGAGCGCTCGGGTCCGGGCGGCCGCCGGCGCGGAGCTCCTCCGCGCCGGCAGCCGCCGGTCGGGTCAGCGCCGCAGGTGCTGCACGGCGCGCGGGTCGGCGGCGGGCGCCCCGGTGCGCACCGCCCCGGTGGTCGGTGCGGCCGCACCCGGGCTGCGCAGGGTGTCCGGCCGGAAGCGGCCGCTGTACACGTCGGTGGAGTTCAGCGGGGCGCCGCTGTTGGCGGTCACCAGCACCGGGCGGATCCGGTGGCCGTCGGTGATCAGGGCCTGGTAGTCGCCGAGGAAGTGGCCCCCGGCGTACGGCGCCTGGAGCCAGTCGAAGACCGGCGAGATCTGCCGCTCGACCGGACTGTTCTCGCCGCCGCGCGGGAAGCTGAGCAGCCAGGCGGCGGTGGGCAGCGTGGTGGTGTCGTCCGGGGTGAGGTAGCGCAGGTCGTAGTAGCTGACGGCGACGGTGCCGTCGGCCGTCACGGTGATCGACGGGGTGAACGCCGGCGCTCCCGGGGCCTGGTTGAGCCGGGTCGGGCCGCTCCAGGTCCGGCCGCCGTCGGTGGAGTGCACCAGCTGGATCGCGTCGTACCTGCCGCCGGTGGACTCCGAGCCCTCATAGGCGAGGTACAGCTCGCCGGTCTGCGGGTCGATCGCCACGCTGGGCAGTCCGGCGCCGGCCCGGAGGGACTTGGTGGCGTCGGTGGGCGCGTTCGGGTGGACCTCGGGGACGGAGGTGTCGGCGGCGACCCGGACCGGCGGGCTCCAGGTGCGGCCCTGGTCGGTGGAGCTGACCATGCCGAAGTGCACGTCGCTGACGGTCGTGGCGGTCGCGTCGGTGAAGGTGATCCAGTCGAAGAAGTCGTACAGCGTGTCGGTGCGCGGGTCGACCACGATCTGGTTGCCGATGGTCTGGGTGTTCGGCGTCGTGGCCGTGGTCACGAAGGGCTTCGCCGGGGACCAGGTCCGGCCGTGGTCCCGGGTGACGGACAGGTAGCCCGGCCCGTCGAAGACCGGGGTCGGGCCGGTGGTCTGGTCCACCCGGTCCCAGACCTGGTAGGCCACGCCCGGGTGCACCGGGTCGGCGGTGACGGCGTTCTTGTCGTCGGTGATCGCCGGGTCGTCGTCGCCGATCAGTTCGGTGACGTGCTGCCAGCTGCGCCCGCCGTCGGTGGAGGTGGCTGCGGCCACCGCGCTGCGGGGCGTGGTGGCGTCGAAGACCAGGGCGCTGGCGTACGCGGTGCCGTCGGGGCCGAAGCTCACCCAGCCGTCGGAGGCCCGCTGGTAGGCCAGCCCGCCCGGCGCGCAGTGGGTGAAGGGCAGCGCCGTCTGGGTGAAGTGCACGCCGTCCGTGGTGTAGCTGGAGCTCAGGCCCCGGGCACCGCCGTTGGACCAGCGGTCCTGCTGGTAGACGGTGATGGTGTTCGCCGGGTCGAGCGGGTTGGCGGCGGCGTACGGTTCGTCCTCCGCGCCCGGGTAGTTGGTGCCGTCGCCGTCCGCGCCGAGGTCGCAGGAGGCGTACGGATCGCCGGGTGAGATCACGGCGAGCGGTGCGCCGGGCGAGGTGTCGGGCGGGTTCGTACCGTCCGCGGTCGCGCCGGCCGGGGTGCCGGCGGCGACGGCGGCGAGGAGGAGCGCCGCGGCCGCGGTGGCGAGCGGTGCTCTGGTGCGGAACTGCATGGAGACCCCCATGGTCGTCGGCGGTACGTGCCTGGTGTCCTGGGTGGTGCCGCGCTGTGCCCTGCTCCGGTGCCGAACGGGAGTCGGCGCCCGGTCGGCCGTGCGTGTCGCCCGGCCGGTCGGCCGCGATGCCCGGTCGGCCGCGCGAGTCTAACCAGCCGGAGGGGGCGCGCCAACGGTCCGCGCGCGCTCCCTTACCAAGTCCGCACCATCGGCCGCTGTCCCCGCGCTGACCTGCGGTTATCCGTGCGCACCCCGGCCGCTGCCCGGGCGGTCGACCTTCCGGGCGCCCGTCGCGCGGATATTCGGTTTCCCGTGTCGTACCCCCGTTCTAGGGTGCTCCCGAACCGACCTGAGAGAGAGTCCGTTGAGCCGAACCTTTCGCGTCGACCTGCGCGGCATCGTCGACCTCCTGAGCCACCACCTCTACACCAGCCCGCAGGTGTACGTGCGCGAGCTGCTGCAGAACGCGGTGGACGCGATCACGGCCCGGCACCCGGGCGACGCCGCCGCGGCGGCGCGGGAGGCCCGGATCGCGATCGCCTCCAGCGACGCCAACGGCGACGGCTCGCTGACCATCAGCGACAACGGCATCGGCCTCACCGAGGCACAGGTGCACGAGCTGCTGGCGACGATCGGGCGCAGCTCGAAGCGCGACGACCTGGGGTTCGCCCGGCACGAGTTCATGGGGCAGTTCGGCATCGGCCTGCTCTCCTGCTTCATGGTCTCCGACGCCATCGAGGTCACCACCCGCCGGGCCGGCGAGCCCACCGTGCGCTGGCACGGCTCCTCGGACGGCGGCTACACCGTCGAGCTCGCGCCCGCCGACGAGCAGCGCGCGGAGCCCGGCACCACCGTCACCCTGCGCCCCCGCCCCGGCTGCGAGCACCTGCTCACCCGCCGGGCCGTCACCGAACTGGTCGGCCACTACGGCGCCCGGCTGCCGCACCCGGTCACGGTGGACGGCACCACGGTCACCGGCGGCCCCGCCCCCTGGGACCGCCCCGAAGGCGAGGGCGAACCGGCCCGCCGCGCCCGCCTGGAGGCCTACTGCGAGGAGGTCTTCGGCTTCGCGCCCTTCGACGTGATCGACGTGGCCAGCGCGGAGGCGGGCCTGCGCGGCGTCGCCTTCGTCCTGCCGATGCCGGCCAACCCGGCCGTCCCGGCCGCGCACCGGGTGTACCTCAAGCAGATGCTGCTCGCCGAGGGAGCCGAACGCCTGCTGCCGGAGTGGGCCTTCTTCGTACGGTGCGTCGTCGACACCTCCGAGCTGCGGCCCACCGCCAGCCGGGAGGCGCTCTACGAGGACTCCCTGCTGGAGGCGACCCGCGACGCCCTCGGCGACCGACTGCGCGGCTGGCTGGTGCGGTTGAGCCGCCAGGAGCCCGCCCGACTGCGCTCCTTCCTGCGTGTCCACCACCTGGGCGTCAAGGCGCTGGCGCTGCACGACGACGACATGCTGCGCCTGGTCGCCGATCTCTGGCCGATGGAGACCAACGTCGGCCCGCTCACCTTCGCCGAGTTCACCGACCGCTACGGCCTGCTGCGCTTCACCCCCTTGCTGGACGAGTTCCGGCAACTCGCACCGGTGGCCGCCGCGCAGGGCCTGGCCGTCGTCAACGCCGGCTACGTGTACGACGCCGAGCTGGTCGACCGGCTCGCGACGGTGGACCGGGCCCTGGAGGTCGAGCAGCTGCGCGCCGCCGACCTCACCACCCACCTGCAGCGCCTCGACCCGGCCGACGAACAGGCGATCGCCCCGTTCCTGGCCGTGGCCGACCGGGTGCTCGACCGGCTCGGATGCGACCTGCTGGTCCGCTCCTTCGAGCCCTCCGGACTGCCCTCGCTCTACCTCCTGGACGAAGACACCGCGTTCCAACTGGACGTCCAGGGCGCCCGGGAGCAGGTGGACGAGACCTGGGCGGCGATCCTCGGCACCTTCCAGGCCGACACCCCGCCCCGGCCCCGGCTGGTGCTCAACCACCGCAACCCGCTGGCCCGCCAGGTCCTCGCGCTGGCCGACCCGGAGCTCCAGGGCATGTGCCTGGAAGGCCTCTACACCCAGGCGCTGCTGCTCGGGCACCATCCGCTGCGCCCGGCCGACACCGCGGCCCTCAACCAGTCCTTCCTCGGCCTGATCGGCCGGGCCGTCGTCGGAGGTGCGCGATGAGCCGTACCGAGAAGGAGCTCCGCCGGCTCTACGACAGCACCTTCGGGATGCCCACGGGGGCGGCGAAGTTCGCCGCCCTGGAGGAGGTGATCCGGCACGCCGACGCGCTCGGCCTGGTCGAGTTCGCCTTCGACGTGCGGATGTCGGCGACCTCGGTCTTCCAGCACAGCTGGGCGCCGGAGAAGGCCTTCCTCACCTTCTCCTGGTGCCTGGCGGCCTACGACCGGGAGCCGCACCGCTTCGGCTCCGGACACGAGCACACCCTGCTGTGGCAGTTCAAGTGGATGGTCTACAGCGTCTACCAGTACCCCGAGATCCCGCTGCAGCGGGGGACGGACCTGCTCGCGGACATGGAGCGGCGCTACCGCCGGGGCGGCCACAGCATGCACGCCGTCCTCCAGCACCGCGGCGAGGCCGCGCAGTCCATCGGCGAGATCGAGCGGGCCCAGGCCCACTACGAGGAGATGGCGCTCACCCGCCGGGACGCCCTCTCCGACTGCGCGGGCTGCGTGCCGAGCAGCCAGGTGCAGACCCTGGTGGCACTCGGCCGGGACGAGGAGGCGATCCGGATCGGCGAGTCGGCGGTCCGCTCCGGCTGCACCGAACAGCCGCAGCTGATCTACTCCGAGCTGCTGCTGCCGTTCCTCCGCTCCGGCCTGGGGGAGCGGGCCGTCGAGGCGCACCGCGCCGCCTACCGGAGGATCCGCGACAACCCGCACCACCTGGGGGAGTTGGCGCTGAACCTGCTGTTCTGCGTGCACAGCGGCAACCTCGGGCGCGGACTCGACCTGATCGAGCGCCACCTCTCCTGGCTCGACCGGCCGCGCACGCCGCTGACGGAGATGGAGTTCGCGGCCGCCGCCGTGGCCGTCCTGTCCCGCAGCCAGGAACAGAACGGCGGCGACGGCGACGTGGTGCTGCGCTTCCCCACCGTGGAGGGGAAGCGGCGCCCGGACACCCGCGTGGCCGACCTCGCGGTGGAACTGCGCGAGCGCGCCCTCGGCATCGCGGAACGCTTCGACGCCCGCAACGGCAACACCCACCAGAGCACCCGAATACGCGGCTGGATGGACGCCGGCCCGATCGGCGAGCCCACACCGCTGTCGGTCTTCGAGCGCGACCTGAACTCCCGCAGTGGGGAGGGCCTCCGCGGCCTGCTCGACCAGGTCGCGGCCCGGACGGCGGCGGGTGACCTGACCGGAGCGGCCCGCACCCGGGCGGCCACCGCGGCGGCGCTGCTCGCGGACGAGCAGTACGCCGAGGCCGCGGAGGCTGCCGAGGAGGCCGTTCGCGAGCTCGACCGGCTCGGCCTGACAGCGGATGCCGCAGCCTGCCGGTGGGTGCTGGCGCGCGCCTACCGGATGCACGGCGGGAGCGGCACCGGTGCCCGGGTACTGCGCGACCTGCTGGACGCGGACCCGTGGGGGCAGGAGCTGCGGGGCGGTGGCCCGGTGGCTCCGCTGTCGGAGTCGGTGCCGGTGCCGGTGCTGCCATCGCTGCCCTCAGTGTCCTCGCTCCCGTCGCGCCCGGAGGTCGAAGCCGCCCTCGGTTGGTGGCTGGGCTACGGTGCCGAGGGCGCGGCCTGGGGGCTCGCCGCAGCGCGTGGCTTCGCGGCCGCCGGGCGGGAGGAGGAAGGGCTGACGGCACTCGGCGAGGCGCTGGCCCGGCACCCGGACGCCGACGCCGAACCCGTGGACGGCGTCCTCGCCGACCTGCTGGGGGAGGCCCGTACGGTGCTCGACCGGCTCCTCGGTGCGGCCGGTGTGCCGGGCCCGGTCGTCGCGCCCACCGTCGTCATCCTGATCGCCTATGCCGAGCACCTGCGCGCCGTCGGGCGGCTGGAGGAGGCCGCCGACCGGTTGCGGGCGGCCCGCGCCCTGCTCGACGCACACCCGGACACCGAGGCTGCCGAGCGGCTGGGCACGGTGCTCACCGATCTCGGAGAGGTGCAGCTGCAACTCGGCGACGTGGCGGGCGCCGAGGAGTTGGCCCGCGCCGCCATCGCACTGTTGGACGAGCCGGACGAGGCCTGGGAGGAGGCCCTGCTGCTCGGCAAGGCCCTGCGGGCCCGGGGCGCCGAGGAGGAGCTGACGAAGGTCCTGGCCTGCTACGGCCTGGACCGGGAGGACCTGGACGATTGACCCGACCAGATTCACCTGAGCAGATTCACCTGACCTGACCTGACCTGACCTGACCTGACCTGACCTGACCTGACCTGGTCCGAGTGCTACGCGCCCGACGGCGCGGTGGCGCGCCTACCGCTCGCTCTCCCACAGGGCGAGCTGGACGGTCCGCAGGGCGGTGGCCGACTGTTCCCAGCCGTGCCACCAGAACAGCCCGCCGTCCTGGCCGGCCTCGGCGGCGAGCGCGGTCAGGTGGGCCCAGGGGCCGGGTGGGATGCCGAACCGGGGCCGGGCGGCGAGCCGCCGGGCGGCCTCGGCCTCGACCGGGACCATGCCGACCAGCGGGAACGGCGTGCCGTCCGCGGTCCGGCCGGTGCCGTGCAGCATCGGGTGGAGGGTGATCGGGTCGAGCAGCAGGGTGAGCTCGGCGCCGGGCACCGGGGCCGGGCCGTCCTGCCAGCCGAGACGCCGGCCGCTCGACCCGGCCTTGGGCACGGGCTGTCCGTCGAGGGTGACGCCGTCCACCGCGACCCGCAGGTGGGCGCCGGTGTCCGGCCGGGACGGCAGCCGCAGCCGGTAGTCGCCGTACAGGCAGGGCGGCACGTCCGGCAGCGACTGGTCGAAGGGGACGGTGACCACGTCCACCTCGAAGTCCGCCACCTCGAAGCCCGTCACTTCGAAGCCCGCCGGGCCGAGCAGCACCGCCGCGGTGACGGGGTCGCCGTCGACGCTGACGTGCAGGCGCGGGAGCGCGCCGGGGGCGTCGGACACCACGTCCACCCGGACGCCACCGGCTCGGTACCCGCCCACCAGGTCGGCGAGCGGCGGGGTCTCCGGCAGCGGGTATTCCGTCAGGCGGACAGCGCGCGTGACGGAGCCCGCAGTACCGCCGACACCGGTAGCGCTGACGGTGCCGACGAGTCGGCGCCGGCCGTCCCGGCCGAACTCGGTGCGCAGTTCGCCGCCGCTGCCGTCCGGCTCGCGCCAGCGCAGCACGCCGCGCTCGTAGCGCGGGTCGGCGATCCGGCGGCCGTCGATGTGGACCCGGTGTCGGGGCGGGTCGGTCGCGCGGCCCAGGACGTAGACGGAGAGTTCGCCGTCCGGCGTGCCGTACAGGCCGGTCCAGGGGTAGAGGGCGTCGTCCAGAACGGATTCCAGGTCCTGGCGGAGCGACAGCCAGGCCGTGATGCCGTCCCGCAGCAGTGCGCGCGCCTCGGACTTGCGGGTGAGCAGGGTGCGCAGCCGCCGCGCGGCCTCCGGGGTGGGCCGGTGCCGTAGGCCACGGGCTGCGGCCTGGAGGGCGAGGTCCTCGCGCCGCGCCAGCAGGGCGCGTTCGGCCGCGCCGAGCTCCGGTGGCGCCCAGTCGGCGACGGCGGCCGCGGGCTCACGGACGTAGCGTGCGCGCAGGGCGCTGTCCTCGCCGAGGGCGAGGACGAAGCGGGCGCCGGGCGTGTCCTCCTGCCAGTGGTACGCAGCCGGAATGCGGAAGTCGGCGAAGCCGTCGAGGGCGGCGCGTTCGCGCGGGCCGTACTCGTCGATGGTGCGCAGCGGCCCGTCGGGCGGGCGGACGGTCTGGCCGGGCTGGAGCAGGCCGAGGCGGCGGAGCACCTGGGGGTCGGCCGGTGCGGCGGCGGTGGGGGCCAGGTACCAGGTGGAGGCGCTGGTGACGGTGCGCTGCACGGCCGGGTCGCGCAGGGCGGCGACGGTGTGCTCGGCGGTGACGGGTTCGAGGCCGCGGTAGCGGGCGCCGATGTAGTTGACCACGGTGTGGTCCGGCCCGTAGACCTCCTCCAGCCGGTCCAGCAGGACGGGCAGGTGCCGGTTGGTGAACCCGGCGCGCTGGTAGTCGAGTTCGCCGACGACGCCGACCTGCCAGAGCACCAGGTGCAGGCCCGGGTCGATGCGCCTGCCGCGGATCAGCAGGTCGGATGCCTCGAAGGTCTGCATGCCGGGGGTGCTCGGGTCCACCCCGAGGTCGGCGCAGAGCACGTCGAGGGCGCTGATGCCGGGCCGCATCACGGCGCGGTGCCCCTCTCGGCGGGCGATCCGGACGGCGCGGTGGGAGGAGAGCACGAAGATGCCCGGGTGGCCGTAGAAGACCGCGGCCACCCGCCGCCCCGCGCGGACGAAGTGCAGCACGGCCTCGGACATCTGGACGTACGTCAGGTAGCGGTCCTTGGCGTCGTCGTAGAGGACGCCGAGGTCGTAGGCGTCCGGGCGCCAGGCGTTGATCCGGACCACGGTGGCCGGGTCCGCCACGCAGTGGAAGACGTGGTCGGCCTCGCGGAGCAGGCGCTCGTCGGCCCGGGTGAACCCGGCCGCCTCGATGCCCGATCCGAGCACCGTCAACTCGCCCTTGGCGCCACCGTATTCATCACAGGATTCACGGCCGGATTCACCGCCGGGCGGGCCGGCGGCGGCGATCGCGCGGGTCAGTTCGGCCCACCGCTCCTGGTGCTCGTGCCGGGACGGGAAGCGGTCGAAGGGGCGGGTGTAGTGATGGCCGGAGGGCAGGTCGTGGTCCATGCGTGCGGCGCGGCCTCAGACGGTGTCGGGGGCGTGGGCACCCTCGGTGGCTGCGACGGTGACCAGCGGAGTCAGCGCGTCGACCAGGAGCGGCGGGTCGAGCTGGACGTACGTCTGCACCACCTGCGGTGCGGGCTCCGCCAGGGCGGTGGTGGTGTCGAGGTCGAAGCCCATCTGGGTGACCTGCGGCGGCAGCGGATCCATCTGGGTGACCTGCGGCATGGGGCTCTGCGGCAGTGCCCCGGTGGCAGCGAGGTCCGTAGCGGTGTCCGCAGCGGTGTCACCGGCCAGGGTGAGGTCGAAGTCCACGTCGATGTCCACGACGTCGACGGGCAGGCTGTTCGTGGTGAGCGTGAGCACGGCGGTCACTCGTCCCCTCGGGGCCATGGTGGAAGGCGAGTTCATGCTACTGATCAGGCGTTCGGTCGAACAGGGGCCGAGGTCCCGACCCGACCCCGGGCGGGGCCCCGCCGTCAGGCAACCGGCCCAGCTCCGCGAGCGCCCGCTCCGTCGGGCTGGTGAGCTGGGAGGGGAGCTCGTGGGCCGACGGGTCTCCGACAACATCTGGAGGAGGAGTCCGTGCCGGACCCGACGACGTCGTACGCCGACCTGCGCGCCCTGGTGATCAACTGCACCCTCAAGCGCTCCCCGGAGCGCAGCCACACCCAGGGCCTGATCGACGTCTCCACCGGCATCCTGCAACGTCAGGGCGTGGCCGTTGACGTCCTCCGCGCCGTCGACCTCGACATCGCCACCGGCGTCTGGCCGGACATGACCGAACACGGTTGGGAGACCGACGAGTGGCCCGTCATTTACTCCCAGGTGATGAGCGCGGACATCTTGACGTTAGCTGGTCCTGTGTGGCTGGGAGACAACTCGTCCGTGATGAAGAAGGTCATTGAGCGTTTGTACGCCTGCTCGTCGATCCTCAACTCCGAGGGTCAGTACGCCTACTACGGCCGGGTCGGCGGCTGTCTGATCACGGGTAACGAGGACGGCGCCAAGCACTGCGCGATGAACGTCCTCTACAGCCTCCAGCACCTGGGCTACGTCATCCCGCCGCAGGCCGACGCGGGCTGGGTCGGCGAGGCCGGGCCCGGGCCGTCCTACCTCGATCCCGGCTCCGGCGGCCCGGAGAACGACTTCACCAACCGCAACACCACCTTCATGACCTGGAACCAGCTCCACCTGGCCAGGATGCTCAAGGATGCCGGCGGCATCCCGGCCCACGGCAACCAGCGCTCCGAGTGGGACGCCGGCTGCCGCTTCGACTTCGAGAACCCCGAGCACCGCTGAACCGCTGGCGGTATTGAGCCAGGAGCAGGTGGCTGCGGCCGTCGCGAGCTGGCAGGTTGGGTGTCTTGAGGTGCCAGCGTCGGTATGCCTATGGCCTGGTGATCACGAGGTGAGAGACCTGCCGATGACCAGGTCCATGGACGCCTTGATGCTGTCGGCGGTGTGACCACGGCGCCGGAGGCGGTCGATCGCCAGGAGCAGGGCCTGAGCGGCGGTGTCGGCCGCGTAGATCCCGGTGAGGCCGTCGGGCTGGTCCGCGTCGTCGCCGATCCACTCGGAGAGGTTCTCCACGCCCAGGTCGTCCAGGAGGAGGCCGTGGGAGGCGTCGACCTCGCCGACGACGGCGAACACGGCCTCCAGCCGGGTGTGGGCCGCACGCTCGCAGTGCAGCCCGGGGGTCTGGGGGAGGACCTCGGAGTCGTAGGTGCAGCCGGCCGGTGGAGAGGCCTTCAACTGCTGCCAGACCTCGGCCGTCGCCGCGTCGGTGCCCAGCGAGGCCGTGAGGGTGAAGGTGTGGACAGGCACGGTGGGTTCCTGGTGTGCCGAGGGTGGGAGGTGGTCAGGGGCGGACGGGGAGCGCGAGGCGTTCGATGCGGGTGGCCAGGTCGGGGTCGCTCTCGGTGCGACCGAGTCGGCACATGGTGGTGGTACGGACCGAGGTGGCCTTGACGCCGCGCATGCTCATGCACAGGTGCTCGCCGGCGGTGTAGACGGCGACGTCATCGGTCCCGGCGGCCTTGGCGAGGTCGTGGGCGACATCGTGGGTGATGCGTTCCTGGAGCTGGAGGGCGTGGCTATGGGCCTCCAAGTGCCGGACCAGCTTGGACAGGCCGATGACGGTGGTGGCCGGCACGTAGGCGATGGAGACGTCGAGGCGGAACGGGAGCAGGTGGTGCTCGCAGACGCTCCACGCCTCGATGCCGGTCAGCAGGACGAAGTCGCCGTACTGGCGCTCGTGGGCGAAGCTGGTGTCGAGCCGGCCGGGGTCGTGGTCGAGGAACTCTCCCCACCAGTCGGCGACTCGGCGGGGCGTGTCCCTGAGGCCGTCGCGGTCGGGGTCTTCGCCGAGGGCGTGCAACAGCTGGCGGGTCAGCTCTGCGACGCGCGGGCGGTCGACTGGGCGGCGCTGGGCTTGCACGGGTATGGACGTCATAGTCATCCCTCGGGGGTGAGTTGACGGTGGAGGGGCCGCGAAGTGCGGTGTGTCAGAGGTGGGTGGCGCCGGGCAGGCAGCCGAGGATCGGTACGGCAGTGAACGCCTCCGCGTACCGGGTGCCGATGCGGGCGCCCCACAGCCGGCCGAGGGTCTCGGCCATGGGCCCGAAGTGCTGCTCGATCGGCTGGCTCGCGTGCTCGCGCAGCGCCGCCATCTTGGTATCGAAGGTCGCGGTGGCGTCGACGATCACGTCGGCGCGCACCGGTCCGTCGAGGGTGAGCGAGTTGTAGGTGTCGCAGGTGTAGAAGCGGCTCGGCCGGCCCGTGGCGATCCTGGGCTCGGGGACGGCGGCGAGCACGGTGGCGGCGACCGCCCGGTGCTCGGGATGGACATCGCCCAGCGGGTGGGTGATGACGATGTCCGGCTGCGCCTCCAGCAGCTGCTGCTGCACGGTGGCGTGGTCGAGCTGGGGGACCTGGCGCAGGTCGGCGCTGAGCGCCGCGGCGCCCTTGCGGGCTTCGGCGTCACGGACGTCGTCTCGGTGCGGGACGACGACGGTGACGACGGCGTACCTGGCGTGGAGGGCGAGGGTGGCGCCTGCCCACAGCTCGGCGTCGTCGGGGTGCGCGAAGGCGGCCAGGATCGAGCCTGGCAAGGCGCCGGTCACCACAGCCCCAGCTTCTCGACGACGTCGGCGGGCTTCGGCAGCTGGGGGCTGGCCTCGCCGCGGAGGGCTACGGGCGCGTCCACGTCGCGGCGGACCGTGATCATCGCCTCCCAGCGGAGCACGTCGGCCCAGGCGGTGGTGATCGCGGTGCCCTCGGCGCCGGTCAGCCGCCCGGAGCCGGGCAGGCCGTGCAGCAGCATGCCGCCACGCAGCAGGGTGGCGGCGACCTTAGGGCCGACGCCGCGGACGCCGGGGATGTTGTCGGACTTGTCGCCGGTCAGGGCGCGGAAGGCCGGCCACTGGGCCGGGGTGACGCCGAAGCGGGCGACGACCTCGTCGGCAGTGATGATCCGCTGGGACGACTTCCGGGAGCGGTTGAGGATGCGCACACGGTCGTCGAGGAGCTGGTAGAAGTCCATGTCCCGCGACATGATTAGGACCGGTCGGGAAGCGGCGGCCCGGGTGGCGAGGGTGGCGATGACGTCGTCGGCCTCGGCGTTCTCGACCTCGGCCCACCGGATCCCGAGTGCGTCCAAGCCGTCCTTCACCGGGGCGAGGAACTGCAGCGGCTTGAGTGCCTCCGGTGTCGCCTCCCGGTTCGCCTTGTACTCCTGGTCGGCGGCCACGCGCTCGGCGGAGCCGTGCTCGCCGTCGAAGACGACCAGGACCTCAGGGGGCGCGACGTCGACGTCGTCGCGGATCGCCGCGCGCAGCAGGGCGAAGAAGGCGAACAGGCCGGTCAGCTCGCGGGTCTTGTCGCGGGAGTGGATCGGCGCGGGGAAGCCGAAGGTGCCGGCCCACAGAAGGTTGAACCCGTCGACGAGCAGCAACGGGGCAGGGGTTGCTGGGGTTTCGGGCATCACGACACCGCCTCCATGAAGAAGTCAGCGATTCGGCGGGGCTCGAACTGAGCCGCCCGCCGATACACGGTCTGTGTAGTCGCGACGTACAGTACGTCATCTTCCAGGAGGGTTCGTGCCGCCTTGTGGAGTGCGGCCGGGCCTTCACCGTGGTCGACGAGGAGGTGGTCGCCGTGGCCGGTCGGGCCGATCAGGGTAGGAAGGTTGCCGACCCGGTAGGCGACGACCGGGGTGCCGACGCTCATGGCCTCCAGCGCCACCAGGCCGAAGGTCTCCTTGTGACTGGGGACGATCACCACGGCGGCCTGGGCGAGCCAGGGCAGTACCGCGGACGGGGTCAGCGGCCGGGCGTCAGTGGGTGACGGCCTGTTCGAGGAGGTCGACGGCCTCCGCGAGGGTGGCGGGGCGGGCTGCGCCGCTCGGCGGCTGGTTGCGGGCCCAGCCGGGACCGGCGGCGACGACCACCGCCCCGCCGCGGGAGCCGTGCGGGCCCCACGCGCTGTCGCTGACCGTGCGTACCAGCTCGCGGTCCGCGGTGTGCCGGTCCTGGGACCAGATCATCACGGCCCCCGGGCCGATCCGGTGGACGGCGTCCAGCAGGGCCCGGTGCGGGACGGCCGCGCCCAGCATGCGGAAGGCGACCGCGCGCTCGGTCAGCGCCGCGGCCGTCGCTTCCAGGGGGAGGGTATGCAGTTCGAGGGGAGTCGCGGTCAGCAGGACAGTCCTTGTCCGCCGGGCGGTGTACGCGCCCACGGCCACGCTCCGCAGGGCACTGGAGACGTGCCAGGACAGCAGGTGCTCGACCTCGACGTACTGCTCGCCGTCCGCCGCCCACTTGCGGCCCGCGGCACGAAGGGCGGGCATCATGACGTCCGTCCACGCGTCGACCACCCCCAGCGTTTCCAGCGCTTCCCGGAGGATCCTGGAAATCTCCGGCGCGTCGAGCCGCACCGCCGCCCGGGCCAGGCCCCGGCACTCAGGGCGTACCGTCCCGACCCCCAGGGCGCGGCTTCCACCCGGGCCGGGGCCGGGCCGGTTGCGGCCCCGGGAGTTCGCTTCGGGCCTGCCAGGGGCGGGATGCGGACTGCCGTCGCGTTCGGCCAGGGCCGCGCGGGCGGCCTCGCCCGGCGGTACCCCGCGTGCTGTCAGGCGGCACATCGTCTCCAGGACCGCGATGTCCTGCTGGTTCCAGCGCCGGTGGTGTCCGGCCTCGCGGTGGGCAGGACCGATGCCGTAGCGGCGCTCCCAGGAACGGACGGTGGTGGGTGAAACCCCCAGTCGCCGGGCCACACCGCCGGTCGGCAGCCCCACGTCCTCCAGCGGACCGGAGACGGAGTCCGACGCCGCGGGCTCCGCCCCGACGGGCAGTCCGGCAGCGTGGCCCGGAGACACGGTCACCATCCGGCGATCCGCCCCACGGCGAAGCCCACGCAGCACACCACCATGGCGGCGATGACCAGCAGCGGGATCCAGCCCGGCCAGGCCGTGTGCAGCTCGACCGACTCCGGGGTGGAGATGCCCGCGCAGGTCGAGGCCTCGCACTCGGGCGTCTCGGTGGGCGGGCTCACGGGCTGCGGGCGCCCGCCGGCGGGGAGTTGGTGGTAGGTGGTCATGATGTCCTCCCGCTGTCTGCGGTGGTGCGGGCGATCCGATTGGATGCGAGCCCGGCCGGTACGGTGCGCGTCGGCCCGGAGCGAACTCGGGCCTGCCCGAAGCCCTTCGGGCCCGTCGCAGGTCCGGCGGTTCAACGTCTCCATTGTGCGTCTGCCTGCTCCCTGTCCCCAGCCGCAGCGTTTGCGCACCGCCACCGGAACCCGGTTCCGTCGTACTCGGCGGTGCTCGACACGTCGCCTACCAGCCCGAGGTGCCATGCCCGCCCTTGAACGGGCCGGTGATCTCCCGGGTGATCCACCCTCCGTAGAAGTCGCCGTCCTGGGCGTGCACGGCCTCGCCGTCGACGGTGCAGAGGTCCACCCGTCCCGGGTAGAACGCCAGCATGCCGCGCAGTTCCCGGTACCCGGGGAGCGGATGCGGGTAGCTCCACGCCGCCCGCACCGCCGCCCGGGAGCCCACCCTCAGGTCCCAGTAGCGGGCCCGGCCCTTCCACTCGCACACGCTCTCACCGTCGGCGGGGCTCAGCAGTTCGGTGGCGACGTCGTCGGGCGGCAGGTAGAACACCGGCGGGTGGCTCGTCTCCAGCACCCGCACCGCCTGCGTCGTGGACGCCACCAGCTTCCCGGCGAACCGCACCTCGACGAGCCGGCCGCGGGCGGAGCGGACCGCCGGAGGCCGCGGGTAGTCCCACACCGACTCCGTACCGCGACCTGCCACCGTCATCGTCCCGCCCCCGTCAGACGGTTGGACCCGGGCCAGGCCCGCAGCCCGGCGCGCGCTTGCCTCGTGCACGGGAGGTCGGAGCCAACGTCGAAGGCGGCCCTGAGCCGAATGAGCGCGTCGCGGATGCGGGTCTTGACAGGACCCAGGGGCACGCGGGTCCGCTGCGCGATCTCCCGATGTGAGTACCCGCCGTAGTAGGCCAGCACCATCGCCTCGCGTTGCGCCGAACTCAGCTCCGCGAGGGCAGACCTGACCCGCAGCCGGTCCAGGGAGCGGACCACCTGCTCCTCCGGCGTATCGCTCGGCACAGGCCCGCGAGCCGCGACACGGTGGTCCCGCTCGGCAGCCGCCCGGACGCAGCGCACTCGATCCACCGCACGGTGATGCGCAATCGTCAGCGCCCACGTCATCACCGACCCCCGCTCAGGCCGGTAGACCGCGGCAGTGCGCCGCATCTCCAGCAGGACCTCCTGGGCGACCTCCTCGGCGTGTGCGGGGCTGCGCAGCGTCCGCAGTGCGACTCCGTACACCGGTGCGGCGACCGTGGGATACACACGTTCGAACGCACGCTCGTCGCCGCGCGCCGAACGCTCCACGAGAGGACGTAGATCGGAGGCCTTCGGCACCCTGCTGGCGCCGGGGGCACTGCCGACACGACCTTGCCATGGTGAGGTCACGCCGTCACGGTGCAGCGATTCGGCACGGGAGAGAAGTCGAAGCGTTTGTGCAGCGTTTTGATCCAGCCGGGAACCCGTCCGTCCGGTAAACGGTGCGGTACCGCTGCAACTGTTGCGGCCGGTTGCGGCGGCCGAATCTGCGGGGGAGGCCGCGTGCCTCGCGCCCACCCGATGACCGAGAAGTGGAGCCGACCATGAAACTGCACGATGAACTGCCGGTCGATCACCGTCTGTCCCAGGTCTACCGTGCCGGCGCCGGACTGTGCGGTGCGGCCCTGTTCGTGTTCGGCGCTCTCGGCCTGGTGGACGGGCTGTCCTTCTTCAGCACCTCCGGTGAGAGGATTGCCGGTCTCTCCAGCAATGGTCTGCTCAGTCTCGTGTCGGTGGTGACCGCCGTGGTGCTCGTCGTCGGCGCGCTGATCGGCGGGAACACCGCCTCCACGATCAACATCACCGTGGGCACGCTGTTCGTCCTCAGCGGCTTCGTCAACCTGGCGCTGCTGGACTCGTCGGCGAACATCCTGGCCTTCCGCATGCCGAACGTGCTGTTCAGTTTCGTCATGGGGCTGGTGATCGCCACCTTCGGCATGTACGGGCGGGTGAGCGGAAAGCTGCCGCTCGACAACCCCTACTGGCGTCACCGCCACCCGCGGCCGGCTCTTCGGGACGGCGCCGCGGCCCTTCCCGGCGGGACGGGACGGGCCCTCCTGCCCGGGCGTCCGGTATGAGCGGCCCGCGCCCGCACTGGGTGTTCGGCGACCAGCTGGGGCCGCACTTCCGCGTCCCCGCGCAGGACGGCCCGGACCCGGACGCCCCGGTGGTGATGATCGAGGCCCGGTCCGTGCTGCGCCGACGGCGTTTCCACCGGGCCAAGGCCCACCTGGTGCTCTCGGCCATGCGCCATGCCGCGGCCGCCCTCGGGGACCGGGTGCGCTACGTCCAGGCCGACACCTACCGGGAGGGCCTGGCCCGGGCGGTGGGCCGGCAGCAGATTACGGTGTGCCACCCGACCTCGCGAGCCGCCCTCGGCCTGGTGGACGGCCTCCCCCGGGTGACGGTGCTGCCACCGCGCGGCTTCCTCGTCCCCTTCGCCGATTTCCGCCGCTGGGCCGGCGAGCCGGGGCAACGGCGCCTGCTGCTGGAGGACTTCTACCACCGGGTGCGCCGCGCCGAGCACCTGCTGCTGGAACCGGACGGCAGCCCGGCCGGCGGCCGCTGGAACCTCGACCGGGACAACCGCGAGCCACCGCCCAGGGGAGCCGCCGCCCTCCCACTGCCGCCGCCCTTCGCGCCCGAGGAGGACGGGATCGACGAGCAGGTCCGGGCCGACCTGGACCGCTGGGAACGCGCGGGCGAGGTCGCCTTCGTCGGCCGGGACGGCCCGCGCCGCTTCGCCGCGACCCGCGCGGAGGCCGAACGGGCACTCGCGCACTTCGTCACCCACCGACTCCGCGACTTCGGCCGGTACGAGGACGCCATGCTCCACGCCGACCCGTGGCTGGCCCACAGCGCGCTGTCCGTCCCGCTCAACCTCGGCCTGCTCGACCCGGGCGAGTGCGTGCGCGCCGCCGAGGCCGCCTACCGGGCGGGGCAGGTGCCGCTCAACAGCGCGGAGGGCTTCGTACGGCAGGTCGCCGGCTGGCGCGAGTACGTCTGGCAGCTGTACTGGCACCTCGGCGAGGGCTACCGCGACGCCAACCGCCTCGGCCACCACGAGCCGCTGCCGGCCTGGTTCCGCGACCTCGACGCCGACGCCGTCACCGCCCGCTGCCTGGCCCGCGTCCTCGCCGAGGTCCGCGACCACGGCTGGGTGCACCACATCCCCCGGCTGATGGTGCTCGGCAACTGGGCCTTGCAGCACGGCTGGGACCCGCGCGAACTCACCGACTGGTTCCACCGCTGCTTCGTGGACGGCTACGACTGGGTGATGACCGCCAACGTCGTCGGCATGTCCCAGTTCGCCGACGGCGGACTGATCACCACCAAGCCCTACGCGGCGGGCGGCGCCTACCTGAACCGGATGAGCGACCACTGCCGCCCGTGCCGCTACCGGCCCACCGAACGACTCGGCGAGCGTGCCTGCCCCTTCACCACCGGCTACTGGGCCTTCGTCCACCGCCACCACGACCTCCTCGCCGCCAACCACCGCACCGCACAGGCCGCCGCCGGCCTGCGCCGACTGGACGGCCTGCCGGAACTCCTGGCCGCCGAACGCGCCCGCGGCCAGTCACCGCCGTAGCTCGCCGCTCAACGTCCGCTCAGGTACCCGCCCCTTGAGCATCCGTGCCTGAGGACCGCGTCGGTGCGCATCCGTCCGCCCGTCTCGTCGGCGGCCTCCACGACCATGACGTCCCGTCCGGCCGCGGTCAGGTCCGGCGCGGCCGGGCCCGCGCCGACCGCGCCCGGGTCCACTGGTTGTCTCTCGTCGCACCCTGCTCACCGGCTTTCCGTCGAGTGCGGGCTGCGCCGCGGGCGGTGGTGGCCCGTCGGGCAGGTGGCGTGGTAGGCGTGCGCGAGGGACTCGGCCATGGTGTCGACGCCGAACCGGTCACGGACCGTCGCCGCCCCGGCCGCCGCCATCGCCGCCAGCTCGGGCGCGGGTGTGCGCAGGAGGGACTGCAGGCCTGCGGCCAGGCCCTGCGGCGACTCGGTGACCAGGAGCCGTCCGTTGACACCGTCACGCAGGTAGTGGGAGGCGCCGCCGCGGCGCGGGGCGGCGACGGGCAAGCCCGCCTCCATGGCCTCCAGCACCGCCAGTCCGAACTCCTCCTTCGCGCTGGGGCACACGTACAGGGCTGCTCCAGACCGCCCCTGCGCCAGGAGCCGCTCCAGCAGGCGCACGTGGTGGTTGGGCAGCGCCGGCCACAGGGCCGCCCGGCGCATCGCGACCGGTTGCGACCGCAGCAGCTCGCTCACCCGTCCTCGCACCGCCGATTCGACGGCGGTCGGCTCCCTGAGTGACCCGCCGACGAGCAACAGGGTCGAGCGGTTGTGCAGGCCGGCGTGCATCCAGGCCCGCACGAGCTGCTCCTGCTGTTTGACCGGGTGGAGCCGTCCCACGCACAGGAGCAGCGGCAGTTCGCGGTCCGCGGAGTCCAGTCCGTCGGCGTTCGCACCGCCTGCGAACAGCCGGGAGAGCATCGCGCGTGCGGTCGCGCCATCGTGCGGGGCCGGGCGGAAGGGGGCGATGCCTTCGGGCAGCGTGTGGATCGCGCGGCCCCGCAACTGCGGGAAGTGCGTGTGGAGTTCCTCGGTCCCGGACCGGCCGGGCATGGCCACGAGCAGGTCGGCGCGGGCCACGAGACGGTCGGCGACGAAGACCCGGTGCAGGTCCAGGCGCAGCGCGCGGCCCGCGTCGTCGGTGTGGACCGGCTCTGTGCCGGCGTGCCGTTCGTCCATGGAACGGTGCGGGTCGGGGGTGACGGTGAACGCGAGCTTGGCGCCGTGGCGCAGCGTGGCCTGGGCGACGGCGAGGGACGCGTCGTCGGCGAACCTGACGTGGGTGATGTCGGGTCGGGCGCCCGGGAGCTCGAAGACGCGGGTGGTCCACCAGGCCAGGGCGCTCCGATGGGCGGCGGCGGTCTCGGGATCGAGCGTTCCCGGCGTGTCCACGGGGAGCCGCACGAGCCAGTGCCCGGGACTCAACTCGTCCACCAGCGACTGGTGTTGTGACTCAGTTGGGTGGGTGGCGGTGAGGGTCAGGACTCGCGCGACGCGTGCGTCGGCCGTCAGGGCCTCGCCGAGTCCGGTCAGCAGCACGCTCATTCCGCCGCTGAGTCCGGCGCCCGGCTCCTCGAGGCGGCCCAGCAGCATCGACTGTGCGACCACCAGGGATTCCCGGAAGTGCTGAGTCAGGGCCTCGAACGCCGTCCTGAACCGCTGTCCGGCCGGGGACCCCGGGCGTGCCCGCTCGCAGCAGGCCGCGAGCAGGAGCCGCTCGTAGGCGTCTTCGGCCGTTTCCGGACTCGGCAGCACCAGATCACCGCCCGGTACCCCCGACAGGTAGCGCCACCGTGCGTGCAGGTGCGCCCGCGCGGCGGGTTTCAGCTTGATCACCTCACGGGCCGAGAGCGGCCGCAGGGCGTTCGCGTCGGCGATGTCCAGCAGGAACGCCGTCTCCGCCGGACCGGGGGCGGCCAGCAGGCGCCGACGGACCTCCGCGGTCGCCGTCAGCCCCTCATCAAGGCCGGCACTGCGCTCCCACGCCTCGGCGAGTGCCGTCCGCTCCCACGCCGCCTGGTCCGGCGCAGCCCCGGCGGCCGCCAGCATCCATGCCGGGGCGGCCCGTTCGTGCCGCGCCATCTGGCGAAGCCGTGCCGCTCGCCGGTCGGAGCCCGACAGGACCGCATCGGGGTGGACCCACGAACCCCCGTACTCGGCCCGCGCGAGCCGACCGAGCAGGTCGCCACCGGTCACAGCAGCGAAGTCCTGGGTCCAGTAGCACCTGCGCCACGCCGCCAGGCTCCTGGCGTCGCCCCCATCGGCCCCCGACGGTTGCGGGGTCGTGGTCGGTGTGCTGTGGTGTGTCATCGGCCGTCCTCCCGAGCCGCCGGATCGTTCCGGCCTCCTTTTCGGAGACCGGTGGCCGAACGGATTGGATCCGGGCGCCCCTCCACCCGCACGGGCCGCAGGAGAGCGGCAGGGACGCGGTCGCGCGGCCGGCAAGGTCCGCGGCTGCCCCGGGATTGCTGGCATCATCGAAGCCGCACGCGAACCCACGGCCCCCGACGGAGGACACCATGGCCCGCGTCGTCGTGATCAGCCCGCCCTTCCACTCCCACGCCCGCCCGCTCGCCGCCCTCGGCGCCGCGCTGGCCCGGCACGGCACCCGCGTCGACTTCGCCTGCACCGGCGCGTTCGCCGAACTCGCCGCCCGCAGCGGCCTCGGCTTCGCCGAACTCGCCGTCACCCGCAACGCCAACCACGGCATCGCCGAGACGACCCGCCAGGGCCGCACCGAGGCTGGCCGCCTGCGCGAGTTCCTCGCCGCCACCCACCACGGACCGACCGCGACCCTCCTCGCCCAGGCCCGCCACCGCGCCGACGACATGCTCCCCGACCCCGAGCGCGTCCTGAACGAGCTCGGCGCCCTCGACACCGCGGTACGCCCCGACTGGTACCTCGTCGACCAGCTCGCCTACAGCGCCACCCTCGCCCTGCACTGCCTCGGCCTGCCCTACGCCACGTTCTGCCCCGGCCACCCCAGCTACCTGCCCGCCACCCCCGACGCCCACTTCGGCCTGCCGTACGCCTGGCCCGACACCCTGCGCCCGGACACCGCCGACCTCGGCCGGCTGCGCGCCGCGGTAGCGGCCAACGACGCGTCCTTCACCCGGGTCTTCCGGGCGACGACCCGCCGCCACGCCCCCGACCGGCCGGAACCCGGCCGTGCCTGCGCGCTCTGCTCACCGCACGCCGTCGTCTTCAACTACCCGCTTCTGCCCTGGCTGCCGCCCGCTCCGCCCGGGCCCAAGGCCATCTACGCGGGCCACCTGTTGCCGCACACCGGCACCGCCCCGCTGGACGGGCACTGGCGCAACGCGGTCACACGCCTGACGGCGGCGGGTCGCCCACTGACGCTCGTCGCCCTGGGGACGTTCCTGTCCGCCCGCCACGACGTCCTGGCCACCGCGACCGCCGGGATCCTGCGGCACACACCGGCCTCGGTGATCGTGGCCGCCGGCGACCACCTCGCCGAGCTCACCGCCCACCCGCTGCTGCGGGAGGCGCCGGCCGGGCGGCTGGAGGTCGCACCCGCCATTCCGCAGCAGGAGTTGCTCCCGTACGCCGCCGCCATGGTCCACCACGGCGGGAACAACTCCTTCACGGAGTGCCTGCACGCCGGCGTGCCCGCCCTGGTGCTGCCCTTCTCCAGCGACCAGTTCGCCATCGCGCACGACGCCGAACGCGCCGCCCTCGGCCGCTGCCTCGACCCCAACACGCTCACACCGGAATCCGCCGGCACCGCCGTCGCGGCCCTGCTCGACGGACAGGCCCGCGGCACCGCAGAGCTCAGCGCCCGTGTGCGCCCGCGGGGCCCCGAGTGGGCGGCGTCCTCCCTCCTGCGGCACATGCCCTCCCACTGCTGAAGACCGCGCCCCGCAACGGTCGATGTGCCAAACGCTGCGACTGGCGACGCGCCAGGACCGGCGGAGGCTGGACGAGGACCGGCGGATGAGAGGCGGCAGCACCGTGAACGCACCGTTGACCGACAGAGAGCGACACCTGCTGAACGGCATCGAGCAGCACCTACGCCGCGACGACCCGGCTCTCGACCGTCTGCTCGGGCGTCGGCCTTCGATCCTGACGCGGATCGGTCACCGCCCCCGGCTCCTCGCCGCCCTGGCCGCAGCGCTGGCCACCCTGACCGCATTCGCCGCGCTGTGTGCGAGCACGGGCGGACCGGCCACGCCGATGGCCGCAGCGGGTGCAGCCACAGGCGCACTCATGATGGCGCTCGTCTTCCGACGACTCGCGGCACTTCGCACGGTCTGACCTGCCCGCTCCGCGTTCCCGCGAACGGCCGCCACGAGCCGGGGGCTTGCGCGAACTCCGTCACCGCAGTTCAGCTACAGGTCCGCGTGACCGCAAGGGCTTGTGGCCCCGCCCCTCTGCCCACCTTCCCGGCGGCGGCCATGCACACTGCGGCGCTGCGCGCCGTCCGGCGGCGACGGCCCGGTCGAGGTGGTGGGCGAGCTCGGGCAGCTGGCCGTCCGGGTCGTTGCCGACGGTGATGCTGCGGGGCATCGCCAGGGCGATCGCGCCGGCGGCTGCCAGGACGAGGCCTTCGCCCTCGGTCAGGCCGTTCTCGTCGACCAGGATCAGCCCGCTGAGGACGAAGGCGAGGTCTGGGTGTACGCCGCCGTCCTCGTCGTCCCCGGGGTCCAGGTCCCGCCCGCAGGCGAGCACCGCGGCCGCGTACCCGGCCAGGCGCCGGCTACCGGTCCGCGCGGCCAGCTCCTCCACCCACGTGGCCGCTCGGCTGGCCGCGGCCGCCGCGATCCCCACCGCGGCCTCGACCCGTACCCGGTACCGCGCGTCGGCCCGCGCCACCTCCATCGCCTCCGCCGAGTCATGCCGCGCGCGGGCGGCACGGGCAGCCTCGAAGGCGGCCCGCTCGGCGGCGAGGACCGACACCGCACCGCCGCCGCTGTCGTGTCCGCCGCCGAAGTGCTGCTGGTCGTTGGACAGGGGAATCAGGTTCGTCATGACCGGTGAACCCCGCCGACGCCATCCCGCTCACGCCCCGGTTGCCGGGTTTCGCCCCACCAAAGCGCTGCTTTCGCCCCGCCAAGACACGGGATCTGCCTCGCTCCCCGCCGCAGGCCAGGGCGGATAGGCTGCCCGTGGCGCCCGCCGGACCCGAGACGCACAACCCGGGCCATCGTCGACGGGCGCCACCCACGAGGCGGGCCCGAGCCCGCGAGCCGGGCGCCGCGGGGCTGGCGCTCACATCGACCGGACGGCCCGCTCGCATCGCGGTCACACGTGCCCGGCGTGCTCGGGCGGGTACCAGCGCGAGCCCGGTCCGGACGGTCGCCACGGGTCGACGATCATGCTTACGGTCTCGATCCCGCAGGCCGTCACCGGCAGCGGGTCACCGGGCGAGTCCGGGTCGGAGCCAGCGGCGTGCACGACCAGGAGGTCCGGCTGTTGCGGCTGCTCGATCACCACGAGGATGCCCACCACCTCACCCTGCTCCGGCGCCGGGCACCACCGCACCCGGTGACCCGCCAACAGGGCGCGGGACCGTCCTGCGGGTTCCGCCCTGCGGGGCGGCGCGTTTCGCCCCGCCGTCCCCACCGCAGGCCAACACCTTGGTGCGACTCCGCTCCCGCGACCGTGCCCGCGCCCGTCCAAGATCGGCGTCGTCGCACTGGCCCCCTGGTGCCCGCCTGACGATCCCGTGCACCGGCTCAGGGCCAAGCAGCTCCTTCTCCTGCACGGCCGGGCCGACCACGCCACCCCCGGCGGTGATGACATGGGAGCTCGCCCGCCGCGCTGCCACTGCGGGGGCCGCTGTCGAGGCCGTACCCATGGCCATGGGCGGCCACACGACGCTGCGCACCGCACCCCAATGGCGCCGGCTGACCGCTGAGTGCGCCTCTGCGGCCCTCGGCGCCGCGTCACGCCCATGCCGCCGAAACGGGTGACATCTCCTCCCGCTCCCCAACCGGCCGACGGTGGACGAAGGCCGCCAGAGCAGACTTGGTCCACGAGCCGCGGCACGGCGGTGGACGCTGGGTGACCGGCTGCCTCCAGCGCGACCGCGCCCGGCTCGTGGCCGCGAACCGGCCCCAGGAGATCGGGCGCGCGCCCACCATCCGAAAGGCCGTCCGCACCGAAGAAGGGGGTACAAGCCCGCTGACCGGGCAGGCAGAACTCGAAGGGAGAGCCGATGATCAGTGTGGAGCGCACCATGCTCGTCGACCGACCGGTGGGGGAGGTCATGCGCTACCTGGCGGACTTCGGGAACACACCGCAGTGGGACCCGGGCACCGAGAGCTGCACCCGCCTGGACCCCGGCCCCGTGGCGGAAGGGGCGCGCTGGCGCAACGTCTCACGGTTCCGGGGGCGGCGTACCGAACTCCTCTACCGCCTGGAGCACTACGGCCCCGAGCGGTTGGTGTTCGTCGGCCACAACCGGACCGTCGAGGCCACCGACGACATCGCCATCCGGGCCTCCGAGGAACGCACGGTGGTCGTCTACCGGGCGTCACTGAGGTTCAACGGACTCGCACGTCTGGCCGCCCCCTTCCTCCGCGCCGAGTTCGAACGCCTCGCGGACGCGGTGGCGCTGCGCCTGCCCGTCGTCGTTGCGGGCCCTTGACCAGTGGCGACGTGTGCCATTGGCATGGCCGGAGATCCCGCGTCCAGCCACACGCCGTTGGGGGCTGAGAGGTCGGAGAAGACAGTGGAGACCGAGGGCTCGCGGGCCGTCACTCCTCGCGCTTCGTGGGCTCGGCCGGTCGGCGGCGCCACTTGTAGGACCACGCCTCGGTCATTCGTGGGTGGCAGCCAGGTAGATGCGGTTGGCGGCTTCCTGGGCGCAGTGCGCGAAGGCCCGGTGGGCCGAGGTGTTGTTGGAACGGAGCCAGACGGGTGCCCAGTCGATGGACTTCGCGTCGGACAGCGGGATGAAGGCGACGTCCGGCCTGGTGTAGAACCGGGTGACTTGTGTGCCGACGATGTAGGCGCCGTTGCCCGCGCCGATGAGTTGCAGGGCCTCTTGGAAGGTCTCGAACGGGGGCCCGCCGGGGATGTCCCTGCCCGAGGGAGTCCGCTCGGGCCAGCGGTCGGACGGCCAGTCGCCGGGCAGCGCGCCGGCCAGACGCAGGAGACGGACGTCCGCGAGGTCTTCCATCGTCACACTCGTTCGTGAGGCGAGGGGGTGGGTGGCGGGCACGGCCAGCATGCGGCGTTCGGAGATGAGCACCGGGCCGATGACCAGGTCGGGGCCCGGCAGGGGCAGGCTCAGGATGAGGACGTCCATGTCGCCGGCGCGCAGCTTGGCGACCGCGTCGACGACCTGCGCCTCGCGGACGTGGACACGGCTGCCGGGTTCGCGCTTCGAGAACAGGTTGCTGGCCTGGTGGGCCACCTGCCCGGCCGCCGCGCCGACGAAGCCGACGCGCAGGACAGTGTGCTGGTGCCGAACGCTTTCCGTCGCGCGGTCCAGGCCGGCTCGGATCTGCTCGTAGCCGGGACGGATGTCCTCGTGCAGCAGGTGTCCCAGCGGGGTGAGGCGTACGCTGCGGTTGGTGCGGTAGAACAGCGGCGCACCGATCTGCCGCTCCAGCTTCTTGATGGTCTGGCTTATCCGGCCGGTGCTGACGTGCAGGCGCTCTGCGGTGCGCCCGAAGTGCAACTCCTCGGCCAGGGTGAGGAACGCCTCCAGCTCCAGACGTTCCAGCACGAGCCCTCCCTGCGTCGGTCCGAGTGTTGAAGCCGGCTAAACACGGGTTCCAGTATCGCTCGTTGTTCGAGTGGTTGACGCCGGGCAGGCTGGTCACAGCGACGCACAGGGACGAAGGACCTGAAGCACCGGATGCTCCGTGACATCGCAGAGCCCTGAGAACATCCACGAAGAGGAACCACCATGCGCTACCTGATCCTGCTCAAGAGCGACGGCGACTTCGGCATGCCGCCCACCGAGCTGTTCACTGCGATCGGCGAGCTCGGCGCCGAGGCCGTGGCGGCCGGCGTCTTCGTCGAGACCGGAGGCCTGGCGCCGTTGGACGGCTCGACGCTGGTCACCCTGGCCGGGGGCGAGATCACGGTCAGCTCCGAGTTCGAGCAGAGCCCGGCCGAGACCGTCGCCGCCTACACGATCTACGACGTCGAGTCGGTCGAGGAGGTCGTGGCCTGGACCGAGCGCTTCTTCGAGGTCCACCGGAAGCACTGGCCGGTGTGGAGCGGCAAGGCCGAGATCCGGCAAATCTTCAACGGTATGTGAGCCCAGAGGAAACACCATGGGAAAGATCGTCGCGCTGACATTCCTGTCGCTGGACGGCGTCATGGAACACCCGGTCTGGACCGGCCCGTACTTCAACGCCGACCACGCCAAGTACGCCCATGGCCAACTGTTCGCCAGCGACGCCCTGCTCCTGGGCCGTATCACCTACGAGGGCTTCGCCGCAGCGTGGCCGCACTTGGAGGAGACCGAAGGCGAGTTCGCCGCCCGGATGAACACGATGCCCAAGCACGTCGTGTCCACAACGCTCGACCAAGCCGAGTGGACCAACTCCACAGTGGTGCGCGGTGACCTGGCGACCGAGGTCGCCAAGCTCCAGGAACGGTACGACAGGGACATCCTTGTCTACGCCAGCGGCGAGCTGACGAACTCGCTGATCGAACTCGGGCTCCTCGACGAATTGAAGCTGTGGATCCACCCCGTCGTCGTCGGCACCGGTAGACGCCTGTTCCCCGAGGGCGTTGGGTTCACGTCATGGAGGCTCGCCGCGACGACGTCCTTCAACTCCGGCACCGTCATCCTCGACTACCGGCCTGCACCGGTCGCCGAGGAGCCGTAGAACGGAGCCTGTCTGGGCGGCGCCACCGCCGCCGTCCGCGCAAGGACGTCGGCCACGGCCGCTCTTCAACCCCGAGCCCACCGCTGCTGGACGGCTCGTGCAGGGCCTCCACCAGGCTCGGTGACCCGGCAACCCTTCCGCCGAGCCGCCGGTGTGAACCGGTGGCCCGGCGGGTTACCAGGGTCCTGCTACCTGCGGTTCGGCTGCGGTACTACGGAGACCTCCACGAGTTCCGCCTCCAGTTCCGCGATGGCCGCCGGGCTCCGCACCTTGGTCAAGACGCGCCTGTGCGGTAGAAACCTGCACACGGACGATCGGTCCCGACCGCAGCCGTGCGGCGGGTGGCGCCATCGCTGCGACTCGCGCCGCGGACGGGGATCGCGGGTGGGGGCTCGCCGCCGAGGCTGGTGCTCAGCTGCCGCTGCGGAACTGGAGCCGCAGGTAGGCGTAGAAGGGCTTGGCGCCGAAGAGCCGGCGCGCGTGCACCAGGGCCTTGGCCGCGGGGGTCACGACGTAGCGGGTGCGGGGCCGAGGGGAGGTGGCCGCCGTCTCGATGACCGCGGCGACGGTCTGCGGCGGGGCGGACAGCAGCGTGGACCGGTAGGAGGCCGCCCAGGGCGGTGAGGTGGCGGCGGTTTCGGTGCCGTTCGACGGCGACGAAGGCTGCGAGTGCGACGAGGCCGAGGGCGAAGGCGACGGGAACGGGGGAGGGGCCGCTGTCCAGGCGCGTACCGAACGCGGAGAAGGGCTGCTCGAGGTGCCACCAGCCGTAGGTGCGGCCTTCGATGAGGCCGAAGACGATGCCGGTGAACCCGACGACGGACAGCACCGCTCCTGGGAGGTCGAGGCCGCGTTCGGCTCTGTCGTCGCGGCTGTCGGCGACCAGTAGCAGGACGCCTGCGGCCACCAGCGCGCCGAGCGGCAGGTTGATGCCGAACGCCCAGCGCCAGGACAGGTGGGTGGTGAGCCAGCCGCCCAGCAGCGGTCCCAGGGCGGCGGTGCCGCCGATGGTCGATCCCCAGACGGCGAACGCCTGGCCGCGTTCGCGGCCCCGGAAGGTGGCGTTGATCAGCGACAGCGAGGTGGGCAGGATCATCGCGCCGCCGAGCCCTTGGACGAGTCGGCTGCCGATCAGCACCGGCCCGCTGGGGGCCGTAGCCGCGGCGACGCTCGCCGCGACGAAGACGGCGGTGCCGGTCAGGAAGACCCGGCGTCGCCCGACCCGGTCTCCGGTACGCCCGGCCAGGAGCAGGAAGGAGGCGAACACCAGGGTGTAGGTCTCCTGGACCCACTGGGCGCCGCTGGAGGTGATGTGCAGGTCATCGATGATGCTGGGGACGGCGACGTTGACGACCGTGGAGTCCACGATGATCAGCGACACGCCGAGGCTGATCGCGACCAGGCCCCACCAGCGCCGACGGCCAGCGGATGAAGCGGCGCCCGCCGGGGTGTCGGGGGCCTTGCCGGTGGTGGTCATGAACGCCTCCTTCGGGGCGGTGCTGGGGGCTGTGGGAGTCGGCCGGTTCTCCGGGGCGCGCCGGATGGGCGCGCCCCGGGCCGGGCTCACGTGGAGTCGTGGTGGGCCCTCGGTCGGGGGGTTTCGGGGCGGCCGGGCCACCAGAAGTGGCGGCCGGTCAGCAGGACGAGTGCGGGTACGAGGACGGTGCGCACCAGCAGGGTGTCGAGGAGGACGCCGATGCCGACGATGACGCCGATCTGGGTGAGGGTGATCAGGGGCAGGACGCCGAGGACGGCGAACACGGCGGCGAGCAGGATGCCGGCGCTGGTGATGACGCCGCCGGTGGAGGCGAGGGCTCGCAGGACGGCGCGTCGGGTGTCGTGGCCGGCCACGGTGTCCTCGCGGGTGCGGGCGATGAGGAAGATGTTGTAGTCGACGCCGAGGGCGACCAGGAACAGGAAGGACAGCAGGGGGACGTTGGTGTCCAGGGCCGGGAAGTCGTAGACGGTGCGGAAGATCGTCCAGCTCGCGCCGAGGGCGGCGAAGTAGGAGGCGATCACGGTGGCGACCAGCAGCAGCGGGGCGATGAGCGCGCGCAGCAGGGCGATGAGCACGATCAGGACGATCGTGAGGACGAGGGGGACGACGATGCGGGTGTCGTGGGCGTTGGCTCGGGCGGTGTCGTAGGCCTGGGCCGTGGTGCCGCCGAGAAGGGCGTCGGCGCCGCTCACGGTGGCGATGTCGTGGCGTAGCCGCTCGATGGTGCGGTCGGAGGCGGCGGTGCCGGGGGCGTCGTCGAGGATGACGTCGGCGCGGGCCCATCGGTCGGTGCGGCTCGTCGGGGTGACGGAGGCGATGCCGGGCACCTGTCGTGCGGCGGCGGTGACCCGGTCGGCCGCGGTGGTGGTGGACAGGAGGGTGAGGGGGTCGGTGGCGCCGGCGGGCTGGACGGCGGCGAGGGTGCGCTGCCCGAGGACGGATTCGGGGGTCTTGCGGAAGGAATCGGCCTGGGCGAGCCCGGTGTCGATGCCGAGCGCGCCGGAGGCGAGGAGCAGCAGCACCGCCGTTCCGGCGAGCGCGACCCGGGCGGGGCGCTTGGCGACGCAGCGGCCGATGCGCGACCACAGGCCGCGGCGGTCGGCTGTCACCGGGGTGCCGACCTTGGGCACGAGGGGCCAGAAGAGTCGGCGTCCGGGCAGGACCAGGGCGGCGGGCAGGACGACCAGGCCGAAGAGCATCGCGGTGAGGATGCCGACGGCGCCGGCGAAGCCGAGGCCGCGGTTGCCGGTGAGTTCGGCGGCGAGGAGGGTCAGCAGGCTCAGGACGACGGTGGTCCCGCTGGCCAGGACGGCCGGGGCCGTGCCGCGCCAGGCGCGGGCCATGGCGGTGAACCGGTCCTCGGTGAGGTGGAGTTCGTCGCGGTAGCGGGAGACCAGCAGCAGGGCGTAGTCGGTGCCGGCACCGAAGACCAGGACGGACAGGATTCCGGCGGCGGACGCGTCGACCTGGACACCGGCGTGCGGGGCGAGGACACCGACGAGGATCGCGGCCGTGCGGTCCCCGGCGCCGACGACGAGCAGCGGGACCAGCCACAGGACGGGGCTGCGGTAGGTGACGATCAGCAGGACCGCGACGACCGAGGCGGTGGCGATCAGCAGGTTGGTGTCCGCGCCGGCGAAGACCTTTCCGATGTCCGTGCGGACCGCGGGCCCTCCGGTGACCTCGGCGCGCAGGGGTGCGGGCAGGTCCTGCGCGGCGACAGCTCGGATCCGGTCGACGGCGGCGGTGTTCTCCTGGTCGTCGGCTCCGGTGGGCAGGACGACGGCGACGGTCGCGACGGTGGCGTCGACGAACCTGGGGGCCGCGGCGGTGGGCGCCAGGCCCAGGGCACCGAGCGGCGTCGCGCGCCCACCGATGGCGGCCCGCTGGGTATCGGTGAGGGGGCTGTGGTCGGTGTTGCTGTAGACCACGATCGCCGGGGCGGCGGCACCGGACGGGAAGGTCTTGAGAATCTCGGCGACCTGGGCGGACTGGGACGAGGCGGGCAGGCCGGTCCCGGTTGCCTTCGTAGTGGTGGCGTCACCGGGCCCCAGCGCGAACGCCGCTGCCAGCCCGATCACGGTCAGGAGCAGGACCGTCCAGGCGGTGGCCCTCGGTCTCCCGAGGGGACCGCCGCCGGGGGACGAGTGGTCGGTGGACGGTGGCCCGGCGTGCCGGGTCGGGGAAGGGGACACGGAAACGCACCCTCGAAGTCGTTAAGTTACTTAGCGATTCTCACCGTGGCAGACTTCTCCTCATGGCGCAACACCAGTCATTCGGAGCCGGGCCGGATTCGGATTCCGGTCAGCGTGAAGCCGTGCGCCCGCATGGCGCACCGGTCGGCGACGACCTGTCCCGGGCGCTGCGCGACGTGCTCACGCTGACCCAGCTCGCCCGCGCGGTCCTGGCCGAGCGCCTGAGGATGCCGCTCACCAACGTCGAGGCCGTCGAGCACGTGATCATGGCCCGGGGTGCGGGTGAGCCGATCGGCCCGGTCGAGCTCTCGCGGCGCCTCGGTGTCACCAGTGCCGCCGGCACCCAGTCCGTCAACCGGCTGGTCTCCGAGGGCCACATGACCCGGGGCCCTCACCCGAGCGACGGCCGCCGCCAGGTCCTGGACGTCACCGACAGCGGCCTCACCCACGTGATGGGCGAACTCGCCCCACTGCTGGAACTGCTCTACGAGGCTTCCCGCGGCCTGGACGAGAGCGAGCGCGCGGCGGCGAAGCGCTACTTGGAGAAGGTCTCCGAGGCCTACCGCGCCTACCTGGCACAGAACGCCCGATAGACAGGTCAGGGGCCCGGTGTTGTCAGATCGCCCAGGCCTCCGGGGCCAATCGGTGATCCGCATGGTGCTTGCCGATTTGCCCGGGCCGACCGGTGCACCCTGGCCCTCCTCATCACCGCAGTCGGCCTTCGCCTCAGGTACGTTGGCGAGTGCCGGCAGGACGCCGTCGACGGAGTCCTGCTCCTGCGTTTCACCCTCGCCATCGGCCAGGCCCAGGACCGGCTCCACGCCGTCCACACCCTCACCCGGTAGAACGCCGGACGTTACCGCCGGCTCGCCGCTCGGCTGCGACTGGGTCCGCCCCCACCAGTGGGGGTGCCGCCGGCCGACGTGTCCGGCGGTATCGCAACCGCGGCATCAGCGCGGGCGGACACCCCTCGCCCGGCCGAGCAGCCGACACCCCTTCCGACGTAGTGCCTGCGTCGAGCCTGTCCGCCGTCAGCCGCCGAGCGGCCGTTGCGGCGGACAGCGGAGGACATCCCCGAAACGAACCCGACCTTCGCCACGGCATAGGCTTGCAAGTGCCTGCATGCACGTTCTAGGTCCGAGGTGGGCTGGTGGCGGCCCCCTCGTCCGGGTCGGCGCCCGAGCGCTGGCGGGCCACGGCGCGCGTGTTCCCGGGGAAACCGCGGGACGCGGGTCCTCGGCTGACGGGCAGCACGGCCGCTGGGCACCGCTGATGCCCGACGACGGGACTCGTCAGCCGTGGGGCGGGCCCACTACTGTGCCCAGGCGCCTGCCACAACGAAAGCGAGCTGAACTTTGGGTGCGGATCAGACCCGGAAGAAGATCCTCACCGCCTTCCTGGCGCTTGCGGGGGAGCAGGGCATGGCCGCGATCACCACAAAGGAGATCGCGACCGCGGCCGGTGTCAACGAGGTCACCCTGTTCCGGCACTTCGGCGACAAGGCCAACCTCGCCCTGGAAGCGGTCAAAGCGTTCAGCCCGGCAGCCCAGATCGACGCCTTCGAACCCAAGATCGACGCCAGCAGCCCCGAAACCACCATCGAGGGGCTACTGGCCTGTGTACACGAGCTGCGTCAGGAGCGTCCTTCCTTCCGGCACCAACCCCCACCAGCTCACCGGCGTCTGCGGACTACGGGTCGGCCACATCGACGAACGGGGCCTGCACCTTCGCCTGTTCCACGCCCCGACCGCACACCTCACCCTCGTCGGCCCGCCGGCCGACCGATGGCGCCAACTGCCCGCAGGCCTTCGGAGCGACACGATCGACGAGGGGGAGCCGGTGCTGTGGGACCGTCCGCAACTCGCGGCGGTAGAGCGCGACTTCTGTACCCACCACGGTGAATGGGATGGCGAAGAGGCCCAGATGCGCTGGCTCACCAGTGGTCTCCTGCGCCGCATCGGGCTGTGGCACACCGTCTCCACGGCCTTCTGCAGCCGCTACTGGCAGCGCGGTGACCAGACCATGGTCTGGGAACTGCGCCATGCCTACGGCATCCGCCCGGCCCACGATGAACTGGCGGCGGGCTTTCCGCAACCCGGTGTGGGGGCACCCTCTGGCCGTCTGGAAGTCCCACTGCGACTGCCATCACCGCCGGCCCGACCCGGGCGGCCGACCCCACCCGGACTTTGGACGGCAGTGCCGGTTCGAGTTCCACCACCCCGACCACCCCGGCGTGGTCCAGGTCCGGTTCAACACCGAGGCCCCCCGCGTCGAGGACGAACCGAAGGTCCACGCCGCCTTGAAGGCCGCCCGCGCGAACGCGGTCTGGCTGGAACGAGTGCTCCCGTCCCGCCGGTTCAGGGCCACCGGCTGAGCCAGTCCGCGCGCCGTCAGGAGAGCGATGCCACAGCACCGGCTGTCCAGCCGCCTCCAGTTCGATGAAGCCGCCTTCGGTAACGGCAGGGTAGGTAGGACGAGAACACAACGACAAACCTGGAGCTTCGCGGAACGAGCGAAGGCTACGTGGCGGCCATGGCGGCGCGAAGTGCCGTGTGGCCCTCGTGGGAGGAGTCGTCGTGGCCGTGGGCGGCAGCTGTGACGGCGATGGCGGCGGCGTCCCCGGTCCCGCACCATCGGATGAGGCGTTGTTCGTCCTCCGTGGGCTGTCGGCCGTTCCCGTTGTAGAAGGCGGCGGCGAGGTCGGGCCGGGTGCGCAGGGTGCGCTGGGTGATGCGGAGGAAGTCTCGGCCGGCGGCTTCGTAGCGGCTGGTCTCGAAGTCGATCACGGCGATCCGCAGTCGCCCGCGTTCGTCGGTGTCGGCGAGGAGGTTGCGGGCGGTGAGGTCCAGGTGGGAGGGCTGGGACTTCTGTGGGGGCAGGGTCTCCAACTGGTCGATGGCGGCCAGGGCGAAGTCGAGTTCGGCGGTGGTGAGGGGGTGGGTCGGGCCGGTGAGCTGGGCGCGCAGGTAGGCGGCGCGCCGGCGGCCGAAGTCCGTGATCGTCTGCGGCGGTCCGGTTTCGTGGAGATGGCGCAGTAGTTGGCCGGTCTGCTGGTAGGCGTCCTGTTCCTGGGCGGTGGTGAGGGTGGCGAGGTCGAGGCGGATGCCGGGTAGCGCGGTCATGAGCAGCACCTGGGCGTCCTCGTCGGCGTCGATCAGTTGGGGTGCCGCGGTGTCGAGGGCGGGAGTCCAGGTGTGCAGTGCGTGCAGCTCGCGGGTGAAGCAGTCCGGGTGGCTGTTCGCCTTGAGGACGAGGTGCTGGCCTGAGGGGCGGCGCAGGAGGCGGACGGTCGCGGTGGTGCCGGGCCAGCTGAGGTCGGCGACGACCTCGGCCGGCCCGGTGAGGCGCGCTGTCGCCTCGGAGACGGTGGTGGTCACAGGGCGCCGATGGTCTTCAACGCCTGGTCGGCGACCTGGCGGGGGGTGAGGTGGGTGGTGTCGATGACCTCGGTGTCGGCGGCGAGCCAACCGTCGTACGCCTCGGTGTAGACCGGCTGCTTGCGGCGGCGGAAGGCGCGGACCTTCTCGCTGCGCGCCTCGTCGTCGGGGAACTCGACGCTGGCGTCGATGCGGGCGCTGACGGTGTCCGGGTCGGCGTGGAGCAGGAGGTGCTGGAGCGGGATGCCAGTGGCCCGGATGGCACCGTGGATCTCGGCGGCGTAGGGCTGGCGCAGCAGGGTCATCGGGATGATCACCGGGTGGCCGTCGTTCTCCCGGTGGCAGTGGACGGCGAACTGGGCGATGAGGGGGCGCCAGGCCGGGTTGCCCTGGAAGTCCTTGTACTTGCCGGGGAAGACCTGGCGCAGGAGGAAGCCGGGCGCAAGTGGACGGCGAGCAGGCCGCGTTCGGGGCCGTCGACGGTGAGGGTGAAGGTCTGGCCGGGGTGGACGGCGGTGGGGGCGTGGACGGTCGGCGGGGTCTGGTCGGCGGGGCGGTTGTGGGCGGGCCCGCAGCGCGGGCAGGTGACGGTGATGCGGTCGCAGGGGCCGAGCACGCTGGTGAGGTGTTCTGCGGTCAGCGGCATCGCGCAGTGTGGGCACGGCGAAGCCGGTGCTCGCCGACCGAGGTGTCCAACGCGAGCAGCACCCGCGCCCGCCTGATCATCGACGCGCTGCGGACCCCCGTCGTCGTCACCCGCACCAACGCCCGACGATCTTCGGCACTCAACGCAACCGGATACTTCTTCTGCGAGGACACGGCACCCCTGCCAGCCGAACGGAAGCGACATGGGAGCCAGCCCGACCCCAACTCCACCAAGAAGAACAATACTTAGTCGCGACGAGCTACTAGGAAGGAAGCGTGCTCGGCATGGCACACCAGTACCCGGCGTCGGCCGCGGCGATCGAGGCAGCCGCAGCTCACTTCAGGGCGCTTGAGGAGCTGTTCACGGCGATCGTGGATGACCAGGGTTTGGCCGTGATTCAGCGGAACGGGCTTAGGGGTTACTCGGACCTCAAGTGCGTCGATGGGCATATTTTCACGGTCATAGCCATGAACCTGCTGCTTGACGGAAGCCGCGGGTATCGCACACCCGGCCAACCGTTGTGCTCCGAATGCTGCTACGCAGATGAGATCGCCTCCCGCCGCAGCGCGCTTCTTGCGCTCGCAGAGAAGCAGCACGTGACGCTGAAACCGACCGGCGGGCAGGCCGACGAATCCCACGATGAGCTGTTCGATGCCGTATGCGAGGCCGGACATGCCTCCACCGTGCACGGACGTCATCAAAGCGTTCTTCGCGGGAGCCTCCTGTGCCGTACGTGCTGGGAGGAGGAGGATTACCGGAAGCTCTTGTCTCGTGCGGCGGATCTCTGCGCGGAGACTGAGGCTCGGATCATCCGGAGCAACTTCGGAGAGAAGGCTGACACGGTTCACGTCCAATGCCGCCGGAACCACACTGTGGTGATCTTCAGCAATTACCCCTCGTACGGCAAGACCGAGTTCCGTCCATCCTTCTGCGGGGCGTGTAACAAACTGGACCTGCTTGCCGAGTTCTCGGACAAGGCGAAGGGCTTCGGTATGACCGTGCTTGCCACCGAGTGGAAGTCGGCCAACGCCGCATACCCCGCCATGTGCTTCATGGGGCATGAGTTCGCGCTCCGGCCAACAGGGAAGCGCTGGTCTTGCCCCGAGTGCCCCCCGGGAACGTACGGCCACGCGAATCCGGCTCACGATGTCTACTACGTCGTGAGCGGTCGGGACCTGGTGACGGATGCGTACACCGTTAAGCCTGGTATCAGCTCGGGCACCGGATACAGGCGGCTGGAGCAGCACAAGGAGGATGGCCTGACTGCGCAGCACCTTCGGATGATCGGGCTCCCTGCCGGAGCCGCGAGGGAGCTGGAGCAGCACGTCTTGGCCGGGTTGGACGGGGAGGGGTGGATTTCCATCCGGGGGGTCGAGTACTTCCCGGTGGACGCCCGCGAGATGGTCATGGACCTGGCCGGTGGGTGGTTCGCCGACCAGCCGGGGCTCGGTGCGCGCGACGTGATTGTAGACGTGGACGAGATCCTCGACGCCGGCCCCGAAGCTGCCGACGTCCTCGATCTCGACGCGGGCGCTGCTGTGGTGTCTGACATCGAAGAGGTCGGCCCCAACGCTCTGGACGCAGTCACGCCCGAGCAGAGCGTACCGGTCGATGATGGCGCCGCAGCCTTGGCGAAGCGTGCCGCCTACCTGGCCAAGCTGGAGAAGTTGAACGCGCGGTTCTCGGCGCGGGGCACCGCCTGACTCCACATCACCCAGGCCCGGCTGCGAGGAGCAGCCGGGCCTTCGGCTGTCCGGTGCCGTACCGGGGCTGGACCCCGGGTCCATGGTTCGGCCCCCGCGCACTAGCGAACCCGGGTGCATAATGTGACCAGCCGCTGGCGGTGAGGCCGGGTCTCAAACGGAACCAGCCACGTCGGCGGAACGATCGCTGGCGGTAGGCCGGATCCCAACCTGACGGGAGCAGCCGAGCCGCGCGACAGGTCGCCTGGCGTAGGCCGGACCCCGTGAACACCACCGGGAGTCCGCCGTGTCCAACACCCCAACTGACCTCGCCCGAGCTGCCCGAGCAGCGCATCTAGGCGTAATACCGGTGATTTAGGTTGCTTTCCGGCGGGTCGGGCTGGTCTTGGTCGGCCCGACCAGCGTCACGGTGGGAACGTCCGGGCGAGGCGGGTTGTAGTGGTGGCCGCGTTTCAGGGCCCAGTTGGACATCTTGCGTTTGATGACGCTGGGATTGGCGCGCAACCGCCGCGGCGGCAAGAGCCGTTCAGCGATCTCGCGGAGGCTGTGTGTGACGGCGCGGGCGAGCCGGGAGGGGGGAAAGAGCAGTCTGGGTGGTGACCTGGTGGCGGACGACCGGAAGGGTGCGGACGAAGGAGATTCGGTCGGGATCGTGCCCGGCCCGCTCAAATTCTGTGGTCCCGAAACGTGTGACAGACGGGTCCGCCAGTACGTTCGGTGAATGGTGCACGTGGAGAATGCTGCGGGATCTGGGGTGTCCGCCTTCCTGTACAGCGGCACCGTTCAGGCGGTGCCGCTGTTGTGTGCGGAGTTCTCGTATCCCGTGCGCCCCTGGAAGGCCACGAAGGTCTGGCTGTCTACGCCGCAGGTCAGCTATGGTGCCAGAGTGTTCCGCCCGTCTGGCTGGGAGACAATTCGTTGGTGATGAAGAAGGTCATCGAGCGGTTGTACGCCTGCTCGTCGATCCTCAACTCCGAAGGGCAGTAAGCCTACTACGGCCGGGTCGGCGGCTGTCTGATCACCGGCAACGAGGACGGTGCCAAGCACTGCGCGATGAACGTGCTCTACAGCCTCCAGCACCTCGGCTACACCGTCCCCCCGCAGGCCGACGCCGGCTGGGTCGGGGAGGCCGGCCCGGGCCCGTCCTACCTGGACCCGGGGTCCGGCGGCCCGCAGAACGACTTCACCAACCGCAACACCACCTTCATGACCTGGAACCAGCTCCACCTGGCGAGGATGCTCAAGGACGCCGGCGGTATCCCGGCCCACGGCAACCAGCGTTCCGCGTGGGACGCCGGCTGCCGCTTCGACTTCGAGAACCCCGAGCACCGCTGACCTGTCTGAACCGAGGCACAGCGGCCGGGTCGTCTCCTGCTGATGCCGTTCGTGGCCGATCAAGCCCAGCCCATGAATCACGCACCAGCCCGTCAGAAGAACACTCCGCACCGCAGCAGCACGTTCGCGTACGGCCGGGCCTCCCCGGTGCGCACCACCAGGCGCGCCCCCGTGCTGAGCTCCTTGAGCGTTTCGTGCGGCACGTAGGCCAGTTCGGCGAAGATGCCGGTCAGCAGTTCGTCCGCGGCGGGGTTCGCCTCCCGTACCTCCTGCGCCGCGAGCGCCCCCTCGACCACCAACTCGTCGAGGAGTCCGGCCAGTACGTCCTCGAACGACGGGATCCCCGCCCGGAACGCGAGGTCGACCACTCGGGGTCCGTCCGGAACCGGCATCCCCGCGTCGCACAGGAGTACCTGGTCACCGTGTCCCAACTCGGCGATGGCTCCGGCGAGATGGCGATTCAGAATCCCGCCCTTCTTCACAGCGCCTCGACCTCCTCGGTGGTGGGGAACGACTCCTGGGCCCCCCGCCGGGTCACGGCGACGGCGCCCACCCGAGCGGCGTACGCGGCGGCCTCCACGAGCGAGGCGCCCGCGCCCAACTTCCAGGCCAGTGCGGCCGTGAAGGAATCACCGGCACCGGTCGTGTCGACGGCGTCGACCTTCACCGGCGCGACCCGCACGACCTCCTCCTCGGCGGACGCCACCAACGCGCCCTCCGAACCGAGTGTCACCACGACCGACGCGGGTCCGCTCGCGAGCAACTCCCGTGCCCATGCGGCGGGATCGTCGCCGACGGTCCCGCCGCCCAGGATCACCCGGGCCTCGTGCTCGTTGACGATCAGCGGGTCGCAGGCCGCCAGGACCTCGGCCGGCAGCGGCTGCGGCGGCGAAGGGTTCAACACGAACCTCGTGCCGGACGGCAGTTGCCGTACGACCTCCACGACCGACTCCAACGGGATCTCCAACTGTGCCGAGACCACCCGCGAGGCGTGGAGCAGGGGCCCGGCGGCCCGGACGTCCTCCGGCGTGAGCCGCCCGTTCGCGCCGGGCGACACCACGATGCTGTTGTCCCCCGAAGGGTCGACGGTGATCAGCGCGACGCCGGTCGGGGCCCCGCCCACCAGGACGCCCTCCGTATCGACCCCCGCGTTCTGCTGCGACTCCAGCAGCAGCCGCCCGTTGGCGTCGTCCCCGACCCGCGCGAGCAGCGCCGTGCGCGCCCCGAGCCGCGCGGCGGCGACCGCCTGGTTGGCCCCCTTGCCGCCGGGATGGACGGCGAGGTCCGACCCGAGCACCGTCTCCCCGGCTGCGGGCCTGCGCTCGACACCGATCACGAGATCGACGTTGGCCGAACCGACGACCAAGACGTCGTAGTCGTAGTCGTAGTCGTACATGAAGCTCCCCAATCAAGTAATCCGGAACGGGGCAGCCGGAGCCCCGCATCCGCGGGCACCCCGGCCACCCCTTTCCCCGTCTCAGCCGCTGAACCCGGCCACGTTCTCCTTCGTGACCACCTTCACCGGCACCTTGATGGTCGCCTCGACCTTCTCACCCCTGATCGCCTTGACCGCGTTGTCCACGGCGATCTTCCCGAGCTGCGACGGCTGCTGGGCCACGGAGGCGTACAGCGTCCCCTGCTCGACCGCCTTGAGCCCGTCGGGAGTTCCGTCGAAGCCGACGACCTGCACGGATCCGCCGGCCTTGGACCCGAGCGCCTTCGCCGCGCCGAGCGCCATCTCGTCGTTCGCGGCGATGACACCCTGGACGTCCGGGTGCGCCTGGAGCAGGTTCGACATGACGTCGAGACCCTTCGTCCGGTCGAAGTCGGCCGGCTGCTGCGCGACGACCTCGATCCCCGGGTACGCCTCCAGTCCCTTGGCGAAGCCCTCGGCCCGCTCGCGCGCGGCGGAGGTGCCGGCCAGCCCCTGGAGGACCACGATCTTCCCGCTGCCACCGAGCTTCTCGGCGAGGGCCTTCGCGGCCTGCGCACCGCCGGCGACGTTGTCGGAGGCGACCAAGGCGTTCACCTCGGCCTTGTTGACGCCCCGGTCGACGGCGATGACCGGGATCCTCGCCGCGCCGGCGGCCTGCACGGAGTTGCTCGCCGCGTCGGAGTCCACCGGATTGACGACGATCGCCCCGAGCTTCGAACTGGTGAAGTTCTGCAGCTGGTTGGCCTGCTGCGAGGCGTCGTTCTGCGCGTCGGTGACCGTCAGGTCCACGCCCAGGCTCGCAGCCTCGGCCTGCGCACCCGCCCGGATCTGCACGAAGAACGGGTTGTTGAGCGTGGAGAGCGAGAGACCGATCTTCTGGGTGCCGGACTTCGGATCGCCGTGCAGCAACGACGTCGCACCCACGATCGCCACGGCGACGACGGCCGCGAGCCCGTACGTGGCGGCCTGCTTGCCCCGTCCGCCGCCGGGCGCCCCGATCGCCGATGGCGCGGCCCCGGCCTTGCGCCGCACGGTGTCGAGCAGCACCGCCAGGGCGATGACGACACCGATGACGACCTGCTGCCAGAACGCGGAGACGTTCAGCAGGTTCAGCCCGTTGCGCAGCACCGCGAGGATGAGCGCGCCGATCAGCGTCCCCGACGCCTTGCCGGTACCCCCGGAGAGGGAGGCGCCGCCGATGACGACGGAGGCGATGGCGTCCAGCTCGTACCCGGTGGCGGCCTGCGGCTGAGCCGAGGAGAGCCGGGAGGCCAGGACGACACCGGCGACCGCGGCGAACACACCGGACAGCGCGTAGATCGCGAGCTTCTGCCTGGACACCCGCAGACCCGAGAGCCGGGCCGCTTCCTCGTTGCCGCCGATGGCGTACATGGAGCGGCCGATGTACGTACGGCCGAGGACGAACGCCGCGATGAGTCCCATGGCCACCATGACGAGCACCGGCACCGGCAGCCACCCGCCGAGCGTGTCGCCCAGGTGGGAGACCGAGCCCGGGAACGCGATCGGCGAGCCGTCCGAGATCACCAGTGCCAGACCACGCCCCACCGACAGCATCGCGAGCGTCGCGATGAACGGCGGCAGCTTGCCGTACGAGATCAGGAACCCGTTCACCAGGCCGGCGGCCACACCCGTGGCCAGTGCCAGCAGCACCGCGAGGACCACCGGCACTCCGTGCGCTGTGGCGCTCCACCCCAGCACCGTCGCCGACAGCGCGGCCACCGAACCGACCGACAGGTCGATGCCCGCCGAGACGATCACGAAGGTGACACCGAAGGCGAGGACGGCGGTCACGGCCGCCTGGACACCGACGTTGAGCAGGTTGTCGGTGGTGAGGAAGTCGCCCGACAGCGCCGACATGGCGATGACGAGGACGATCAGCGCGGTCAGTGCGCCGTTGTCGAGCAGCAGACGGCGCAACGCCGCGGCGCCACCGGCGCCCGTACCGCTCTTGAGCGTTTCAGCGGCCACGGGGGGCCTCCAGTTCGGTAGGGGGATTGCTCACGGCCAGCGACATGACCGCGTCCTGCGTGGCCTGGTCGGCGGACAGCTCGCCCGCGATCCGGCCCTGGGCCATCACCAGCACCCGGTCGCTCATCCCGAGCACCTCGGGCAGATCGCTGGAGATCATGAGGACGGCGGCCCCGGCCGCCGTCAGTTCGTTGATGAGCTGGTAGATCTCGACCTTGGCGCCGACGTCGATGCCGCGGGTGGGCTCGTCGAGGATCAGCACCTTGGTGTCGGCCAGGAGCCACTTGCCGATGACGACCTTCTGCTGGTTGCCGCCGGACAGCGTGCGCACCTGCTGACCGAGCCCGGCCATCCGTACGCCGAGCTGCCCGGCGATCCGCGCGGCGGCGAGGTGCTGGGCCTTCAGGTCGACGATCCCGGCTCGGGCGGCGGACCTGAGGGTGACGAGTCCGAGGTTCTCCTCCACCGACTGGTCGAGCACCAGCCCCTGACCCTTGCGGTCCTCCGGTACCAGCCCGAGTCCCGCGGTCATCGCGGCGCCGATGTCGTGCCGCTTCAAGGAGGCCCCGGCGACGCGGACCGAACCGCGGTCGTACGGGTCGGCCCCGAAGACCGCCCGGACCACCTCGGTACGACCCGCCCCGACCAGCCCCGCGACGCCGACGACCTCGCCGGCCCGCACCTCGAAGCTAACGTCGTGGAAGACACCGTCCCGGGACAGCCCCTCCACGGACAGCAGGGCGGTGCCCGGGACGGCGCGCTCGCGCGGGTACTGCTGCTCGATGGACCGGCCCACCATCAGCCGGACGAGTTCCTCCTCCGGTGTGGAGGCAGGCACCTGCCCGACCGACCTGCCGTCCCGGATGACCGTGACCCGGTCCCCGAGGGCGGCGATCTCCTCCAGGTGGTGGGTGATGAAGACGATCCCGACGCCGTCCTCGCGCAGCTTGCGCACGATCGCGAACAGCTTCTCGACCTCCTCGGAGGTCAGCACGGCGGTCGGCTCGTCCATGATCAGAACCCGCGCGTCCAGGCTCAGCGCCTTCGCGATCTCGACCATCTGCAGGCGCGCGATGCCGAGTTCGCGCACCCGCGCGCGGGGCGACACGCTGACGCCGACGCGCTCCAGGAGCTCCGAGGCGTCCGCCTCCATCCTCCTCCGGTCGATCATCCCGAACCGGCGCGGCTGGCGCCCCAGGAAGATGTTCTCGGCGACCGTCAGGTCGGGGACGAGGTTGAACTCCTGGTAGATGGTGGCGATCCCGAGGCGCTCGGAGTCCTGCGCACCATGGATGCGGACCTCCTCACCACCGACCAGGACGCGGCCCTCGTCGGGTGTGTGGGCACCGGACAGCGTCTTGATCAGCGTGCTCTTCCCCGCGCCGTTCTCACCGAGCAGCACATGCACCTCGCCCCGCCGCAGGTCGAAGTCGACGCGGTCCAGCGCGACCACCCCGGGGAAGGTCTTCCGAATGCCCTCGATGCGCAGCAACTCGTCCGGGTCGCTCACGACTGGCTCCTGTTCGTCACGGGGGTCTCGGTCACGGGGGTCTCGGTGACGGGGGTCTCGCCGCACGAGCGGCGAACGACGAGCCGGGCGGGGAGCGTCACGGATCGCGGCGTCCGCCCCTCGATGCGGTCCACGAGCGCGCGCACGGCGGCCCGGCCCAGCTCGCCCGTGGGTTGGGCGATCGCGGTGATCGGCGGGTCCGTGTGCACGAACCAGCGGATGTCGTCGAACGCGGCGAGCGCGATGTCGTCCGGCACGCGCAGACCACGGGCGCGTACGGCGTCCAGGGCCCCCAGCGCCATCAGGTTGTCCGCCGCGAACACGACCTGCGGGGGCTCGGCGAGGTCGAGGAACCGCTCGGTCGCCCGCCGGCCGCTGGCGGCCTGGAAGTCACCCTGGCCGATGTACTGGTCCGGCAGGTCGAGGCCGCACTCCGCCAGCGCCTCGCGGAACGCCTCCACACGCTCCTGCCCGGTCGTGGTGGCCGCCGGCCCGGCGATGATCGCCAGCCGCCGGTGCCCCAGCCGGTGCAGGTGCACGACGAGGTCCCGTACGGCACCCCGCCCGTCCGCCCGCACCACCGGCACGTCGACGCCGGGGATCCACCGGTCCACGAACACCATCGGTGTCCCGGCCCGGGCGGCGTCCAGCATGAGCGGCGACCCGCCGTCGGTGGGCGAGACCAGCAGTCCGTCGATACGGCGGTCCAGCAGCGTCCGTACGTGGTGGTCCTGCAGGTCCGGCCGCTCGTCGGCGTTCCCGATGATCACGCTGTACCCCAGTGCCCGCGCCTCTTCCTCCACGGACCGCGCGAGCTCGGTGAAGTACGGGTTCAGTACGTCGCTGATCACGAGGCCGAGGGTGCGGGTCTGGTCGGTGCGCAGCGACCGTGCCACGGCGTTGGGCCGGTACCCGAGCGACGCGACGGCGGCCAGCACCCGCGCCCGCGCGTCCTCGCTGACCGAAGGGTGCTCATTCAGGACACGCGAGACAGTGGCGACGGACACGCCTGCCTCGGCGGCGACGTCCTTGATGCTCGGCACAGTCGCTCCACCTCCTCGTGGAATCGATTACATCGATGTGTTCCCACGATTGGAATCGATTACATGCCCGCAGGGCAAGCCTTGAGCGGATGGCTGAAACCTGATCGTGATGAACGCCGCGCCGGTGCCTCCGCCGGACGTGGAGCCGGGCGGTGAGCCGCCGCCGCTGGGCGGGGCTGGGCCCGGGAGTACGGTCCCGGAACGGGGCAGGAGCGGGAGTGCGGTCCCCGTTCCGGTGGGTGACGCCCGGTGACGGGTGCGCTCCGTAGTGTCGGGGGCGTGACCTGGTGGTTCGTCCGCCGTCACCGTCGACTCCCGTTTCCCGTGCCGCCCCCGCGGTGCCGCTGTCCAAGGAGCCTGTCCATGGCCGATCGTCACTTCCTCCACCGCTTCGACTCCTCCGCTCCCACCGGCGACGGCGGGCCGGGGTACGGGCCGGCCCGGTGGGGCCGGCAGGAGGCGGCGATGGCCGGGATCGGCCGTGCGGGCCTGTCCCGGCGGCGGGTGCTGACGGCGGGTGCGCTGGCCGGGGCGACGCTCCTGGGCACCGGTCTGTCGGGGGGCAGGGCCTCGGCCGCGTCCGCGCCGGCGATCTTCTACTCGCCGCACCAGGACGACGAGGTGCTGGGCCTGGCCGGGTCGATCCTGGAGCACAAGGCGGCCGGACGGCCCGTGTACCTGGTGCTGGTGACACTGGGTGAGAACGACGGGCTGGCGAGGCTCATGAACGAGAAGGACCAGAACGGCGACCAGCTGGACTGCGAGCTGCGCGCGATGGACCACTGCATTGCCCGCGGCCCGCACGGGCTGAACTGGCCGACCGGCGCCGCCAGTGACAGCGTGATCGTGCCGGCCCGGACCGCGGAGTTCATGGCCTCGGCCGCCGTCCTCGGCGTCGACAAGGTGATCAACCTGAAGATCTCCGACTCCGCGTGGAACGGGGACGACGCCTTCAAGAAGTTCACCAAGACGGTCAAGTCGAAGATCGCGTCCATCGCGGATCAGTACCCGGGCGCCTCGCACAAGTTCACCGCGGGCTGGCTGGAGGTCAGCGCGACCCACAAGGCGATCTCCGACGCGGCCGTGCAGCTGGCGAGGGAGGGCAAGCTCACCGATGTGCGCTTCAACTTCGTCTACGCCTACGACCACAAGCCGTCCTTGCGCGGCAACGGCGCCGCCTACGTGCTGAACATCCCCGACGCCCACATGAGGACGAAGCGCGACGCCATGGCCTGCTACAACGCCTGGAAGCCGTCCAAGAACTTCTACGCGCTCGGCTACCACAGCGCCTGGCGGAAGCTGGAGCCCGCATCGGCCGACCCGCGCGAGTACGTCTTCGCCCTCCCCAACGGCGACTACCGGTACGGGGACATCGGCCGCAAGGAGGGCGGCTACGACGGCGAGCCGCGGTGGGAATGGTCCTGACGGACCGCCGGCCGGGCCGTCGAGCGCCGCGGCACGCCTTGACTTCGAGAATCCCGAGCACCGCTGGATCCCGCCGCAGCGCTGCCGGAGACCGTCCGCACGGTCTCCGGCAGCGCTGCGGTCGTGGACCGGTACGGCGGGTCCGCTCCGGCTACGTGGGCGAGGGTTTGAGCGCTTGGTGTCCTTGGCGCCGGGTGCCGTCGCCTACGAGGAGGCCCTGCGGCACACGGCCCACCCGGAGGAGATCCAGCGGCCGCACGCCCCGGTCGGCCGCGCCTGACCGTTCCGAACGGTGGCGCGCCGACCGCGTACCGGGGCCGGTGACCGGGTTCAGCGGCCGGGGGCGGTGCGGGGCGGGGTGGGGAGGACGCGGAAGGAGAGGCCCGCCGCGGTGAGGCGGTCGATCAGGGGGCGGCCCATGGCGACCGCCGTGGTGAGTTGGCCGGCCAGCGGGGGCAGGTCGTCGTAGGCGAGGCAGAGGGCGGACTCGGCGAGCATCTTGGCCGTCTCCTGGTAGCCGGGGTCGCCGCCGGTGACCTCGGTGAGGAGGGTGCGGCCGTCCTGGGCCCGGGCGGCGAAGCGGACGGCGAACCAGGAGCGGGCCCGCTGTTCCGGGCCCGGGCCGTCGCCGGGTTTGCGCAGCCGCTCCAGGGCGTGGCGCAGCGCGGGGAGTTGGGCGGCGAGGGCGAGCGCCGCGACGGCGCCGAGGCCGGCGAGGGCGACCGGCAGCCTGCGTACCGCCGCGTAGTGGGCGTAGCCGAAGTCCGGTCCGTACGCGTCCAGTGCGGCGGCCGAGCGGGACACCACCTGGGGGTCGATCGTGGGCAGCGGCACGGCCCAGGCGCGGGCGGCCCGGGAGCGGTGCGGCAGGCCGGCGGGGGTGCGGACCAGCCGCCCCTTCGGTCGGGGCTCGACCGCGCGGCGGGCGCGGGCGGCCCGGGCCATGGCCCGCGGCCGGGAGAGGGCCGTGAGCGCGGAGGCGAAGGTGCCGCCGGAGACGGTGCCGCCGACGCGGACGAAGCCCTCGACGGAGAGCCGGGCCACCGGGCCGCTGCGGCGCACCAGTTCGTCGACGGTGAAGAGCACGCCGAGGTCGTGCGGCACCGAGTCGAAGCCGCAGGCGTGCACCAGCCGGGCGCCGCTGGCCACCGCCCGCTCGTGGTGGCGGAGGTACATCCGGTCGACGAACTCCGGCTCGCCGGTGAGGTCCACGTAGTCGGTGCCGGTGTCCGCGCAGGCCGCTACCAGCGGCTCGCCGTGCCGCAGGTAGGGGCCGACGGTGGAGACCACCACCCGGGCCGAGCCCGCCACCTGGCGCAGCGCCCGGTGGTCGGCGGCGTCGGCCACCAGCAGCGGGAGGTCCGCGCAGCGCGGGTCGATCCGCGTCAGCCGCGCCCGGACGGCGGCGAGCCTGCGCTCGTCCCGCCCGGCGAGGGCCCAGCGGCAGCCCTCGGGCGCGGCCCGGGCCAGGTACTCGGCGGTGAGACCGCCGGTGAACCCGGTGGCGCCGAACAGGACGAGGTCGTACGGGCGGGGCTCGGCCATCAGCGTTCCCTACTCACGGGTAATCGACTGCGCCACGTTAGGAGCCCGACATGGCACTGTCAACGGTCCCGCTCCGAGCACCGGGCCGGAGTCAGAGCACGTCCGCGAGGAACTGCCGCAGGCGCGGGCTGCGCGGTGCGTCGAAGACCGCCCCCGGTGGGCCGGACTCGACCACCACCCCGCCGTCCATGAAGGCGACGGTGTCGGAGACCGAGCGGGCGAAGCCCATCTCGTGGGTGACCACCACCATGGTCATGCCCGCGCGGCCGAGGTCGGCCATCAGGGACAGGACGCCCTTGACGAGTTCCGGGTCCAGGGCCGAGGTCGCCTCGTCGAAGAGCATCACTTGGGGCTCCATGGCCAGCGCGCGGGCGATCGCCACCCGCTGCTGCTGGCCGCCGGACAGCCGGGCGGGCCGGACGTCGGCCTTGTGCCGCAGGCCGACCAGGTCGAGTTGGCGCAGGGCGGTCCCGGTCGCCTCCTCGCGGGAGAGGCCCCGGAGCTTGCGGAGCGGGAGGGTGAGGTTGCGCAGCACGCTCAGGTGCGGGAAGAGGTTGAACTGCTGGAAGACCATGCCGACCTGGCGGCGCAGCAGGTCGGGGTCGCGGTGCAGGACGCTCTCGCCGTCCAGCAGGACGTCGCCGCGGTCGGGCTCCAGCAGGCGGTTGATCGTGCGCAGCAGGGTGGACTTGCCGGAACCGGAGGGACCGATCACGGAGAGGGTGTGTCCCGAGGGGACGTCGAGGTCCACGCCGCGCAGGATCGGGGTGCCGCCCAGGGACAGGTGGAGGTCCCGGGTGGCCAGGCTGACCGGGGAGAACGGCGTGCGGGTGGCGGTGCCGGTGGCCGTCGTGGTGGTGCCAGTGGCCTCGGTGTCGGCGGACTCGGTGGGGCGGTGGTCAGACACGTGCCGCTCCTTCGGGCGCGGGGGCGGGCTCGGGCGAGGGCCGGGCCTCGGAGGGGGAGGGGGCGGCCGGTGCGCCGCGCCCGTGGCGGAGCCGCCGGTCGATCACGTTGACCAGATGCGTCAGCGGCACGGTGAGCAGGAGGTAGAACAGGCCGGCGAGCACCAGCGCGGACTCGTTGCCGGTGGTGGCGGCGGAGTCCTGGCCGATCCGGAAGAGGTCGCGCTGATCGGCCGTCAGGCCGAGGAAGTAGATCAGGCTGGAGTCCTTGATCAGCGAGATGAGCTGGTTCACCCAGGCCGGCAGCACCCGCCGGACGCCGAGCGGGAGGATGATCAGCCGCATCGCCGCCGCGTACGAGAAGCCCAGCGCGCGCGCCGCCTCGAACTGGCCCGCCTCCACGCTCTGGATCCCGGAGCGGAAGATCTCCCCGAAGTAGGCGGCGGCGATCAGGGACAGCGCGAGGACCCCGAGCGGGTACGGGTCCGGCCCCCAGATCTCCATCCCCTGCGGGGCCAGCCCCACGCCGATCAGCAGGATGGTGACCGCGGCCGGAAGACCGCGGAACACGTCGGTGTAGACCCGGGCGGGCCAGCGCAGCCAGCGCGTCCGGGCGATGCCGGCCACTGCCAGCAGCAGCCCCAGGACGGTGCCGATGACGGCCGAAGTCACCGCGAGGATCAGCGTGTTGGGCACGCCGGTGGTGAGCAGGTCGGAGATCGCGGAGCGCATCGATCCCCAGTTGAAGAACGTCTCCGCCAGCGTGCCCAGCTGGTCCACGTCGGCCTCCTTGTCGTCCGGTTCGGGGGTGAGGGGGTGAGGGGCGAGGTCAGGGAGTCGGGGACGCGCCGGCCGGTGCACCCGTGGTCGGGGCCGCCTTGACGGGCGGGTAGGCGACCGAGCCGTTGCCGGGCTTGAAGCCGTCCGGCACCGGGCGTCCCGGGTAGTACTGCTCCTGGAGGCGGGTCCAGGTGCCGTCCGTGATCACCTCGTCCAGGGCCTTGTTCAGCGCGGCGAGCAGTTCGGGGCGGTTCTGGGCGACGGCGAAGGCGGTCGGCGCGGAGCTGAGCTGCTTCTGGGCGAGGACTACCTTGCCGCCGCTGTCCTGGGCGCTCTTCTCGCCGATCTCCGCGGGCGAGATCCAGGCCTCGGCCGTCCCGGCCTTGAGCTGGTTCAGCGCGCCGTTGTAGTCGGGCACGCGCACCGGGTTGAGGTTGTTCTTGGTCGCGTAGTCGTCCTGGACGGTCCCCTGGACGACCACGACGCGCTTGCCCGCCAGCTGGTCGAAGGCGGTGATCGGTGAACCGGCGGGGACGTCCAGGCCGAAGTAGCCGAAGTCGTAGCCGTTGGTGAAGGCCACCGTCTTCTTGCGGGCCTCGGTGACGGTGATGGACGAACTGCCCACGTCGAACTTGTGGTTGGCGACCTGGGACAGCAGCGACGAGAAGTCCGTCGCCGCGAACTCCACCTTGAGGCCGGCCTTGGCGGCGACGGCGGTGAACAGGTCGTTGTCGAAACCGGTGAACTTGCCGTCCTTGAGGTACACGTTCGGCGGCGCGTCCGAGAGGGTGCCGACGCGTATCGTCCCGGGAACGGACAACTGGTACGGATTGTCGGCGGACTTCGCGCCCGAGGAGCTGCCGCCGCAGGCGGTGAGCGAGGCCAGGGAGGCGAGAACGGCGAGAGTGGTGACGAGAACCCGGCGCGGGCCCATGGAGGCTCCAGAGGTGTGGTGGTGAGGGGAGGCGCCGCCGGCCGGCCCGGCCTGGGTTCGGCCCGAGGTCGGTCTGATCCGGTCCGGGACGTACGGGGACCGGGACCGGGGAGGACCGGGGCAGGGCGGACGGCAGCGCACGACCGCACGGATCGAGGCGGTCGCGAAAAGGGCGAGCGGAAGGAAGGAAGTGAAGTGAAGAAAGGGAACGGAGGGACGCGGGCGCCCGGCGTCAGAGCCGGAAGAGGGCGTGCGTCAGCAGCTGGGGCGACAGCTCATCGCCGTCACACGGCGCAGGTCGATGTGCCTGCGCGAAACGAGGTATCCAGCCATGCGGGCACTATGCGTGGTGATCGTCGGCGGAGTCAAATCCTCCGCCGACGCCACGGCCTCACAGTTCGCGGATGACGCGCCTGGTCAGCGCGTACCCGAACGCGCCCGTCAGGCACAGTCCGGTCGTCGCGAACACCCCGCGGGCCCCGAAGGCGTCCACGGCCGCGCCGGCCGCGATCACCGAGAGCGGGAGGACCCCCAGCGCGCAGAAGGTGATCGCCGCCATGACCCGGGCCAGCAGCGCGGGCGGAGTGCCGCGCTGCACGCCGGTGACGACCAGGACGTTGGTCACGGTGCTGGCGCCGCCGGCCAGGAAGAGCAGCAGCACGGCGCCGACCAGGCCGGTGAACGGCACCAGGCCGATCGCCGCACCCATCACCAGGCCGGAGAGCATCGCCGTACGGCCACGCGAGCGCAGTTCGGTGAGGCCGGCCGCGAAGAGGCCGCCGACCAGCGCGCCGCCGGTGAAGGCGGCCAGCAGCAGGCCGAGCCCGACGGCGCCGGCGCCGAAGCCGTGGGTGGCCAGGGTCGGCAGGGCGACCCGGGTGGCGCCGCCCACCGTCAGATTGGCGATCACCGTCACCGTCAGCACCGCGCGCAGCAGCGGCGACTCCCGCAGCAGGGTACGGAAGTTCCTTGGTACGGAGGCGCGTTCGGAGATCGGGCCGGGCGGGGCGACCGGGCTGCCGCGACCGATCAGCAGCAGCGTCGCCGCCGACACGGCGAAGGTCGCCGCGTCCAGGCCCAGCGCGGCGGCCGGGTCCAGCCAGGCGACCAGCGGGCCGGCCAGCGCCGGACCGAGCAGACCGGCGCCGAAGGTGACCGTGCTGTTCAGCGCGTTGCCCGCGTGCAGGTCCGCGGCGGGCAGCAGGGTCGGGGTGATCGCCCAGGCGGCCGGCAGGAACACCCCGGCGCCGAGGCCGACCAGCAGTGCCAGCCCGCCGATCAGCCGGAAGTCCGCCGCCCCGGCGGCCGCGGCCGCGCACAGGCCGGTGGTGGCGAGCAGCCGGCCCAGGTCGGCGGCCAGCATCACCCGCCGGGCGCCGAAGCGGTCGGCGAGCATCCCGCCGAGCGGGGTGGCGGCCAGCCGGCCCGCGCCGTAGGCGGCGACCACCAGGCTCAGTCGGCGGGCGCCGCCGCCGAGGGAGTAGACCAGCAGCGGCAGGGCGACCACCTGGAACGCGTTGCCGAACTCCGAGGTGGCCTGCCCGATCACCAGCAGCCGGAAGCCGCGGGCGCGCAGCGGTGCCAGGCCGAACCGGGGGCGGAACCGCAACGTCCCTGCGGCGTGTGCGGGTTCGGTGCCGCCTGGGCTCGTACGGCCACCCGGTTTCACCTGGCTGCCCGCCTCCGCGCCGCCGGGCCCGTCGCTGCCGCTCGTACCGGTGCCGGTGCCGCTAGCCATCGAGCGACACCGGCAGCGACTCCAGGCCGCGCAGCATGATGGTGTTGCGCCAGGGCAGGGTCTCCTCCGAGGCGGCCAGCTCGATCCGGGTGAAGCGCGACAGCAGCCCGGTGAGCGCGACCTCGCTCTCCAGTCGGCCGAGGAAGGAGCCGAGGCAGCGGTGCAGGCCCTGTCCGAAGGCCAGGTGGCCGGGGTCGCCCCGGTCCAGGACCAGCCGGTCGGGGTCGGTGAAGCGGGCCGGGTCCCGGTTGGCCGCGCCGAGGGAGAGCAGCACCAGTTCGTCCGCCGGGATCTCGACGTCGTCGACCGTCACATCGGCGTTGGTGAACCTCAACGTGGCCATGCTGACCGGGGATTCGTAGCGGAGGAACTCGTCGACGGCGACCGGCATCGACGCCGGGTCGGCGCGCAGCAGGGCGAGCTGGTCGGGGTGGTGGAGCAGCGCCAGGGTGGCGGTGCCGAGCAGGTTGACGGTGGTCTCGTGGCCGCCGATCAGCAGCAGGAAGACCATTGAGAACACCTCCCGCTCGGTGAGTTCGCCGGCGTCCCGGGCCTGCACCAGGTCGGTGAGGATGTCGGCCTTCGGCGACGCCCGCCGGGCCGCCATCAACTCCCGCAGGTAGTCGTTCAGTTCCTCGGTCGCCTGGGCGAAGGACAGGTCGCCGCCCTGGGTGAGGATCGCCGTCGACCAGGTGCGAAAGGCCTGCATGTCCTCCGGGGGGAAGCCGAGCAGCTCGCAGATGACCATGATGGGCAGCGGGAAGGCGAAGTCCGTGATCAGGTCGGCGGTCCCGCGCCCGCGCAGCCCGTCCAGCAGGCCGTCGGCGGTGCGCTCGACCAGCGGCCGCATCTCGTCGACCCGTCGGCGGGTGAAGACGCCCTGGATCAGGCGGCGCAGCCGGGTGTGGTCCGGCGGATCGCTGTTGAGCATGTGGACGACCTCGGAACCGAGCGTCAGCCCGGCGCCGCGTCCGCTCGCGATGGCCTGGCTGCGGCGGACGTCCTGCCCGAAGCGCGGATCCGTCAACGCGGCCCGGACGTCGTGGTAGCGGGTCACCAGGTAGACCGGCAGCCCCTCGCCGAATTCCACGACGGAGACCGCGCCGGCCTCACGGATCCGGGCGAGCGTGGGGTAGGGGGCGCGGATGAAGGCGGCCATCCGGGCTGCGGCGTCGTCGTCGACCGCAGTGGTCATGGATCTCTCTCCTCGGGCTCGGAACTCGTGCGGGCCGGTCGGCCGGTCGGCCGGGCAGCTGGGCGGCCGTGCCGCGGGGAAGGCCGTCAGACCGTCAGCGACGGGAACGGCCAGCGGCGCACCCGCATCGGCAGGAACCAGGCGCGGCCGGCCTGTTCGGCGATCAGACCGGCCTCGGCGAAGTCCCGGCGGACGGCGTCCGGCAGCCGGTCGACCTCGACGCCCTCGGACAGCGCCTCCAGCTGTGCCAGGTGGCCCGGCTCGTCGATGGTGAACAGCTCCAGCGTCCCGAACCGGCGGTCCCGCACCTCGACGAAGCCGGGGCCGCGCCGGAGCACGCACTTGCTCGGGAAGTAGGTGGCGCGCCAGTCGGCGAGCACGTCCGGTGCGCCGCCACCGGTCAACTGCTCGGGCGGGTACAGGTGGTGGAACCGGCGCTGCGCCGCGCAGCCGTCCGGGCAGACCGCCCGCCAGAGCACGGCCAGCCCCTGTCCGGTCGCCTCGCGCAGCAGCATCAGCGCCCGGGCCGAGGCCGCCGGCGCGTCCGCGCACAACCGCACCGGCTCGGTCAGCCGCAGGCAGCGGACCCCGGCCCGGTGCAGTCCGGTGACCTCGGCCTGCGCCGGGCCGGTCAGGGTGCGGCGGCCGAGTGCGAAGCCCGGCAACTCCCGTACGGCGGGGTCGTAGTCGAGCCAGAGCTCGACCTCCGGCGCGGCCTCGCGCCAGGCGGCGGCACCGTCGTGCCGCCCGGTCGGTTCAGCCGATCGCGACGGCATCGGGCACCTCCTCGCTGCGGGTACCGGGACGGGCAGGGGTGTCGGGGCCGGCGGCGCCTTCGGGACCGTGCCGGTGCCGCATCCGCATCAGCACCTGGTTGTCGGACTCGACGGCGACCTGGAGGTAGCCGTCGCCGTCGTGGAACAGCAGGCCCAGCGCGGTGAAGCGCTCCAGCACCGGCTCGACCGCCGCCGCGCCGCCGGGGACCTTGGCGGCCAGCGCGGCGGCCGACCGGGGCCGGTCGAGCAGCCGGAAGACGGCGAGCTCCACGGGATCGGTCAGCTCGACCACCCGCCAGTCGTACCCGGGGCGGGTGTTGACGAGCACGACCCGCGCGCCCGCGTCCCGGTAGCTGAGCCGGCTGTCGGGGAACCGCGCGAGCCAGGTGTCCACCGCCGCGCCCAGCCGCTCCGCGAGGCCGCCGCCGATCCCGCGCGGCGGCGCGCTGAACACGTAGGCCAGCTCGTTGAGTTCGCTCTCCGGGAGGCGGTAGGTCGCGCGGTACTGGAGGGCCGGCCGGGTGATCGCGAAGCCCAGCTCGGGGCGGTCGAAGTACGGGCTGAACCGCTCGATGGCGATCCGGCCCGCCCCGGTCGGCGGGTCGAGGTGGTGCAGCACCGGTAGTTGGCGGATCACCGACTCGTAGTCCTCCGGCTGTTCGCCCGGGAAGCCGTAGAGGTAGTTCCAGGTCACCGAGACCCCGGCGCTCTGCGCGTCCCGCAGCGCGCGGACGTTCTGGCAGCCGGTCACCCCCTTGTCCATGATCCGCAGGACCCGGGTGCTCAGGTTCTCGATGCCGGGCTGCACCTGGGCCGCGCCCGAGTCGCCGAGCAGTTGGAACTGGTGGCGGCGTAGGTTGGCCTTGATCTCGAAGTGCAGCCGCAGGTCGACCGGGAGCTCGGCCAGCGACTTGAGGACGGTGTCGAAGTAGCCCATGTCCAGGATGTTGTCGACCACGTAGACGTCCAGCAGCTGGTGGCGCTCGGCGAGGGTGAGCACCTCGGCGAGGAAGTCGGCCGGCGGCTTGGAGCGGAACGCCATCGAGGACCCGTTGAGCCCGCAGAAGGTGCAGTGGTGCTTCTCGCCCCACCAGCAGCCGCGGGAACCTTCGAGGACCAGCTTGGGGTCGACCCAGCCGGCCGCGACGGAGGTGTCGAGCCGCTCGAAGAAGCCGTCGTAGCGCGGCGTCAGGATCGCGGCGGGCGGCAGCGGCCGCTCGGCCATCGGGTTGGCCGTCGACCTCCCGGCGGCGTCGCGCCAGCACAGGCCGGGGACGGTGGCGGGGTCGTCGCCCGCCAGCAGCGCCGGGAAGGCGGCCTCGCCCTCGCCGCGCACCACGTAGTCCAGGAAGGGGAAGTTGCGGTGCAGCGCGGCGCCCTGCGGACCGTCGCAGTTCGCGCCGCCGAAGACCGTGCGCACCTGCGGGCAGCGCTGCTTGAGCAGTTTCGCGGCGGCGAGGCTGGCCGTGTTCTGCTGGAAGGTGGTGGTGAAGCCGACCAGGTCCGGTGGGTCGGCGGCGAGTTCGTCGACCAGCCTGGTGATGAACGCGGGGGCGAGGGCCCGGACGGACCGGGTCAGGGCGATCTCCTGCGGGCTCGCACCGGCGGCGGCCAGGTACGCGAAGTAGTCGGCGGAGCCGTCGTGGGCGCCGCCGGGATCCTCGTCGTCGTCGCCGTACAGGGCGCCGGCGAAGGCCCAGTCGCCCGCGCCCTGGAAGTACGACTTCTCGGAGAAGTACTGGTAGTCGTCCACGCCGAGGCCGGCGGCCCCGGCGGCCCAGTCCACGAAGTCCAGGTTGGCGTACCGCACTTCGGTCTCGTGCCCGGCCTTGGCGGCGGCCGTGTGCAGGATCCCGAGGGCCAGCGAGGGCACGTCGATCGCACCCCAGGGCATGTGCAGCAGGACGATACGCATGGTGGCCACTTCTGTCGGTCGAGGGCGGTCGCGGGTGGTCGAGGGCGGCCACGGGGACGGTCGGCGGGGTGTCGCTCCGGGGCACCCGCGGGCGCCCCGGAACGACGGTGGGTCACTTGACCTTGGTCTCCGGCTTCGGCTTCGGCTGCCCCTTGAGGGCAGGCGCGACCGCTGCGGCCTTGGTGATGTCGAGCGAGAAGTTCTGGACCACCACGGCGCCCCGGTCACGCTCCGGGGTGCCGATCGGGTCGTTCTGGATGCTGCGTCGCTTCATGGCTGTTCACCTCCTTCCATCGGATCGGTGGGTGCCCCGGGGCGGCCGCCCCGGGGTGTCCGGGGGAGCGGTGCCGGCCAGGCGAGTCCGGCGAAGCGGACCATGGCCTCCAGCACCGATCGGTGGTCGGCGGTCCGGCGGCTGTAGTGGCCGCCGTCCACCCAGAGCAGTTCGTGCGGCACCGCCAGCCGGCGCAGGTCCGCGGCGTACCCGGCGACCTGTTCGGGCGGGCAGCGCTCGTCGGTCCGCGAGGCGACCAGCAGGACGGGCGAGCGGACCCGGTGCACGTACGACCGCGGATCGGCCGCGCGGTAGCGCTCGGGGACCTCGTCCGGGGTCCCGCCGAAGAGCTGGCGGTCGACCTCGCGCAGGGCGGGGGTGGTGGTGCGGTAGGTGGCGGGGTAGTCCGCGATCGGCTGGGCGGCCATGCCGAGCGTCCACAGCTCGGGCTGCGCGCCCAGCGCGAGGAGGGTCAGGTAGCCGCCCCACGAGAATCCGCAGAGGCCGGTGCGGTCCGCGCGCGCCGTACCGTCGGCGACCAGTTCGGCGCGGACGGCGGCCAGGTCCTCGATCTGGGCCAGTCCGACCCGGTGGCCGTAGTCGTGCTGCCAGCCGGGGCCGTAGCCGGTGGAGCCGCGGTAGTTGGTGCGCACCACCGCGTAGCCGTGGCCCACCAGGGCGTTCACCCGGGGGTCGTAGGAGTCCCGGTCGTGGGTGGCGGGGCCGCCGTGGACCAGGAAGAGGGTCGGCCACGGGCCGGGGCCGGCCGGGGTGGTGACGAAGCTGTGGATCCGCCCGTACGGCCGGGGCGTCCACCGTCTGCTGCGGCGGGTGTCGTCGGCGGGCTCCGGGGCGTGGTCCGGGGCGGGGTGGTGCGGTTCCTCGGCGCCCGGGCGCAGGACCAGGGGGCGGGGCGGGGTCGACTCCCGGCTCCAGACGCAGTGCAGGGTGCCGTCCGGGGCGCAGGACAGGTCGTGGATGGTGCCGCCGGGTGTGCCGATCTCCCGGGCGGGCGCGGGCGAGGACGGTTCCACCGGCGGGCCGAGGTCCGCGAGGAGCAGTCGGCTCCGCCCGGCCCGCTCGTGCTGGATCAGCACCCCGTGCGGCCCCCCGTACCAGCCGGCCGAGATCTGCGAGTCGAAGGACAGCTCCGGGTGTCTTCGCAGGCCCGAGGCCGCCCGCCAGGTCGCGACGGAGTACCGCTCGTCCTCCTCGATCACCAGGAGGAGCTCCAGTTCGTGGACGGCGAGGGGGTTGAACTCGATCGGCCAGAGCCGCAGTCGGGAGCTCCCGGCGAGCCGCGTGGCACCCTCCGGTGCGCTGTCCGGTGCACCGGGCGGCGTGCTGTCCGTCGGCCACAGGAGTACCGCGTCGTCACCGTCGGGGCGTCCGGCGAGGGCGAGCAGCCGGCCGTCCGGCGACAGGTCGGCCAGGCCCAGGTACCCCGGCGCCGAACCGATCGGCCGGGCCTCGCCCGCGGGCGGGCCGACGTAGCAGTGCGAGGCGTCGCCGGTCCCCACGGCCACCGCCGCGAGGGCGCCGGTCCGGTCGAAGGCCACGCCGTAGGCCCGGCCGGGCGGCACGCCGTGCAGTGCCGGGCCGCGCGCACCGCCCGTGAACGGCTCGCGCCACCACCGGCCCTCCCCGGCGCCGTCGGTGTCGAACCACCAGATGGCCTCGCCGTCCGGTTCGATCTCGCTCAGGTGGACGCCTTCGGGCCGGTCGGTGACCACCCGGCGCCGGTCCGTCCGCCGGTCCCAGGCGACCGCCTGCCAGCGCTCCTCGACGAGCCGCGTCTCGACCGCGCGGTCGGCCGCCAGGGCGGCGAAGCCGGGTGACTGGAATGCCTGCGTCACGGACCCGGCCCTTTCGGTTCGACGGCGGGAGCGGTGGGAGCGGTGGGAGCGGTGGGACGGAGCGCGCTGAACGTGCCGGAGCCGGCACGCCGGTGTGAAGGCAAGGTGAACCAGTGTGAAGAAACGGTCACTTGCGGAGGATCGCGGCCACTCTAGGAGGGTGTCGCGGTCACGACCAGACCTTTCGCACAGATGGCCGAAACGCAGCTGAGATGAATCCGTCGGCCGCCCGCATGCCGGTCCGCGCCGACCCCGGCGGTGGGGGCGGTCCCGGGTGGATGCGAAGGTGGGCGGCGTGAACGAGACGATCATGGCAGCCGCCCGCGAACGGGCCGCCGGACACCGGCGCCGCTTCGACCTCCGCTTCGAGGCCTACTTCGACGCCCTGCCGCAGCGCCTCGACACCCCGCCGCTCAGCCGCTTCACCCCGCGCTGCCTGGAGCTGCTGCGCGAGCTCTCGCTGCGCGGCGGCAAGCGCCTGCGGGTCGCGCTGCTGTACGAGGCCGCGCGACTCGTGACCACCGACCCGGTGCCCGGCCTGGCCGAGGCCGCGCTGAGCATCGAACTGCTCCAGACGCACGGGCTCGTCCACGACGACATCATCGACGACGCGGCCGTACGCCGCGGCGGACCCTCCACCTACTACGCCTACCGCCGGGAGTTCCCGGACTCCGAGCGGACCGCGCTCGGCCTGGCCGTCCTGGCCGGGGACCTCGCCGCCTTCCTCGCGATGCGGGTCCTGCTGGAGGCGGACGTACCCGCCGAGCTGCGCCAGGCGCTGCTGGAGGTCCAGTTGAACGCGGGTGCCGAGACGGTCGCCGGCCAGATCGTGGACCTCGAACGCGACTTCCGGCCGCTCCCGGACGAGGAGTTCCTGCACACCGTCTGCGAGTACAAGTCCACCCGGTACTCCGTGCTAGCCCCGCTGCGGCTGGGGCTGCTGGCCGCCGGCGAGGACGTGGCCCGCCACGACGCGCGGCTGCGCCGGTACGCGACCCTGGTCGGCATCGGCGGCCAGCTGCGCGACGACTACCTCGACCTGTTCGGGGAGGAGGACGCCACTGGCAAGTCGACCGGCGCGGACCTCCGTGCGGGGCGCCGCAGTTACGCGGTGACCGCCCTGCTCGCCGCGGCGGACGAGGGGCAGCGGGCCGTGGTGGAGTCCGCGCTCGGCGACCCGCAGTGCCCGGCCGCCACGGTCGAGCGGGTCCGCGAACTGGCCCGGCTGCTGGGCGTGGACGGGAAGCTCCGCGCCGACATGCGCCGCTGCGCGGAGGCGGCCCGTAGGGAAGCCCAGGGTTGGCGGCCGTACTGGCGGGAGGAGGCGGTGGCCTTCTTCGAGGGCCTGCCGCTGTCGAACGTGATCGCGGGAACGTGATCGCGGGAACGTGATCGCGGGAACGTCATCCCGCAGGCGTGATCAGAACACCCCCGGAACCCCCGGGAGCCCGGGCCCACCGGCCTCGCCCGCCGTCCAGTCCCAGTCCGCGACGGCGTCGCGCAGCAGCCGGGCGGCGGTGGGCAGGCGTCCGCCGCGGGGCCAGTGCAGGGTGAGGGCGCGGCGGCAGTCGGGGCTGTCGACGTCGACCCACGCCAGCGGGAGGCGGGTAGCGGTGCGCCGGGCGAGGGCGGGCACCAGGCCGATGCCCAGGCCCGCGCTGATCAGTTCGGCGATGGCGCCGGCCTCGTCGCCCTCGCAGACGATCCGGGGCACCAGGCCCTGTCCGGCGAACAGGCGGTCCAGCAGCCGGCGCTGCCAGTGCCCGGGGCGGGCGGCGATGAAGGGCTGGTCGGCGAGTTCCTCGACGCCCACCGCGGCGCGTCCGGCCAGGGGGTGGCCGAGCGGCACGGCCAGTCCCACCTCCTCGTCGAGGAGCCGGACCGACTCCAGGCCCTCGACGGCGATCGGCTGGGAGGCGACGGCCAGGTCGACGTCCTGGGCCCGCAGCTGCCGGGCCATCTCGACGGCGGTCAGCTGGTGCAGTTCGATCTCCACGCCGGGGTGCGCGCGTTTGAACGCCGCCAGCGGGCCGCTGAAGGCCAGGAAGGTCTCCGAGGCGAGCCGGACCGTGCCCAGCCCCTCCCCGGTCGCCTCGGCCACGGCCCGCCGGCCCGCCTCCAGTTCGCCGAGGGCGCGCTCGACGTAGCCGCGGAACAGGTGGCCGGCCTCGTTCAGCCGCAGCCGCCCGCCCCGTTCGAACAGCGGTGTGCCCAGTTCGGCCTCCAGCAGCGACCGAGCGGCTCAACGACGGCTGGGCGACGCGCAGTTCCCGTGCCGCCCGGCTCAGGTGCTCCAGCCGCGCCACCGCCAGGAACTGGGTGAGCGTGTGCAGGTCCACCGGTGGATCCCCCCTGAGCCGGACGCGCGTTGATCGCTCGTCTACCGGGGGATCCTACGGTCGGCGCGTTCGACCCGTTCCGTACCGCTCAGAAGGATTCCCATGATCGACCCGGCCGCGCCGTCGCGCGGTGACACCCCCTGGATCGGCGACGATCCGCGCTTCGCCCTCCTGCGCGCCAGGTACCGCAGGTTCGTCTTCCCGGTGACGGCGGCGTTCCTGCTCTGGTTCCTGGCGTACGTGCTCTGCTCGGCCTACGCCCGCGGCTTCATGGCGGCCGAGGTCGTCGGGAACATCAACGTGGCGCTGGTCTTCGGGCTGCTCCAGTTCGCTTCCACCTTCGGCATCGCCCTGGCCTACGGCCGGTTCGCCGCCCGGCGCCTGGACCCGCTGGCCGAGGAGCTGCGCCGGACGGCGGCCGCCCGGGCCGGCGACGAGCACGAGCCGACGGGGAGCCTGGCATGACACAGCACCTTCCCCTCGCCGCTGCCGCCCCCACCGCCACCACCACCACGGCGCAGGAGGCCTCGCACCAGGGCCTGACCGTCGGCCTGTTCGTCGCCCTGGTGGCGGTGACCCTGGTGATCACCCTCTGGGCGCGGCGGAGCACCCGGGGCACCGGCGGCTTCTACACCGGCGGCGGCCAGTTCTCCGCGCTGCAGAACGGCATCGCGATCTCGGGCGACTACCTGTCCGCGGCGTCCTTCCTCGGCATCGCGGGGATCATCGCGCTCTCCGGGTACGACGGCTTCCTCTACTCCATCGGCTTCCTGGTGGCCTGGCTGGTCGCGCTGCTGATGGTGGCCGAACTGCTGCGCAACACCGGCCGGTTCACCATGGCGGACGTGCTGGCGGCGCGGCTGCGCAGCGGGCCGATGCGGACCGCGGCCGGGGTGTCGACCATCGTGGTGTCGATCTTCTACCTGATCGCGCAGATGGTCGGCGCGGCGACGATCGTCGGCCAGCTGCTCGACGTCAAGGGCGCCTCCGCGCAGATCTGGACCATCGTCGGGGTCGGCGCCCTGATGATCGTCTACGTCGTGGTCGGCGGGATGAAGGGCACCACCTGGGTGCAGATCGTCAAGGCCGGGCTGCTGATCGCCGGCGCGGCCGTGATGACCGTGTGGGTGCTGGCGAAGTACGGCTTCGACCTCGGCCACCTGCTGGGGGACGCCGCCTCGGCGTCGAAGAAGGGCGAGGCGTTCCTGCGGCCCGGCCTCAAGTACGGGGCGACGGACGGCTGGTCGAAGCTCGACCTGGTCAGCCTCGGCGTGGCCCTGGTGCTGGGCACCGCGGCGCTGCCGCACGTGCTGGTGCGCTTCTACACCGTGCCGACCGGCCGCGACGCGCGGAAGTCGGTGAACTGGGCGATCGGCATCATCGGGGTCTTCTACCTGATGACCCTGGTGCTCGGCTTCGGCGCGGCCGCGCTGGTCGGCACGGCGACGATCAAGGCGAAGGACCCGTCCGGCAACACCGCCGCCACCCTGCTGGCCGAGCACCTCGGCGGGGGCGCGGGCACCACCGGGGGCTCCCTGATGCTGGCGTTCATCGCGGCGGTGGCCTTCGCCACCATCCTCGCGGTGGTCGCCGGGCTCACCCTGACCTCCTCGTCCTCCTTCGCCCATGACCTGTACGCCAGCGTGATCCGCAAGGGCCGGGCCACCGAACGGCAGGAACTGGTCACCGCGAAGGTCGCCGCCGTGGTGATCGGCGCGGTCGCGGCCGCCCTGTCGATCGTCGCCAGGGACCTCAACGTGGCGTTCCTGGTGGCCCTGGCCTTCGCCATCGCCGCCTCGGCCAACCTGCCGGCGATCCTGCTGACCCTGTTCTGGAGGCGCTTCACCACCTTCGGCGCCAAGTGCGGCATCTACGCGGGGCTGGTCGCCTCGATCGGTCTGGTGCTGCTCTCGCCGATCTGCTGGGGCGGCGCGAGCAGCACCGTCCCCGCCGTGAAGCTGACGGCCGCCCAGGCGAAGGACTGCGGGGTGGACGCCGGGGACCAGCGGGTCGGCAACGCCACGGCGCTGATCTCCTGCACCGCCGCGGCGCCGGTGCCCCTGCAGAACCCGGGCGTCCTCTCCATCCCGATCGGGTTCGCGGCCGCCGTCCTCGGCTCGCTGGCCGGCGGTCGCCGCCGCCGGGACGAGGACGCGGACGGGCGCGGCTTCGCCGAGCTGGAGGTCCGTGCGCTCACCGGGGTGGGGAGGTAGCCGTGGCCACCGGATCCAACCTCGACGAGTTCCTCGCCGACCTCGCGCGCTACGCCGCCGCCGACGTGCTGACCGCGGAGCTCACCGCGGACACCCTGCGCAAGTACCTGCGCGCCGGGCTGATCGTCCCCGAGGACCTGTGCGCCGGTGACACCGGGGGCTACAGCCAGCGGCTGCTGCACGCCGAACGCACCCACTCCGTGGTAGCCCTGACCTGGCTGCCCGGGCAGTCGACCCCGATCCACGACCACGTCGCCTGGTGCGTGTCGGGCGTGCTGGAGGGCGTCGAGGTGGACGAGGCCTTCCGGCTGTGGCGGCTCCCCAGGTCCGGCCGCAAGGTGCTGGCGCCGTACGCCCGGACGACCTGCTCGCCCGGCCGGGTGCAGTTCCTGGTGCCGCCCGACGAGGACATCCACCGGGTGTCCAACGCCGGTACCGGGCGCGCGGTCTCCCTGCACGTCTACGGCACGGACATCTCGCAGAACCTGGGCACCTCGATCAACCGGGTGTTCGGACAGGAGGTCGTGGACCGTCCACCGGACGGGGCCCGGCTGGTGAGTTGGCGGAGCCCGGAGGTCCTCGCCCCCTGATCCCTGAGCCACCCCTGACCCACCCCGTGCCCGTGCGCCGGTGGCCGTCCACTCCGGACGGCCCCGGCGCTCGCCGTTCACCACCCTGGTGCATCATGTCCGTGATCATGCGGGGGGTGTGATGGCGTTGTTCGCGCCGAAGTGTCCGGTGGAGCCGGACGAACGGGTCTGGATCGAGGAGTCGATGGCCTGGCTGGCGGCCGAGTTCGGCCGCGGGGTGCTGGACCGTGCCCCGGTGCTGCCGACGGCGGACTTCTTCCCCGGGCCGTACCGGGGGTCCGCGGAGGACATCCGGGGGGTGATCGCCCAGATCTGCGGCTACCTGGACGTGCCGCCCAACCGGCTGACCATCGAGATCGAGCCGGACGACGGCGAGCAGGCGATGGTCGACCAACTCCGGCTCAACCACAGCTCCCGCTCCGCCGCCGGGCACTACCGGCGGGAGAACGGGCGCCCGGTGATCGCCGTCGATCAGCGCCAGGCCGCCCGTCCCGTCGCCCTGGTCGCCACGGTCGCCCACGAGTTGGGCCACGTCCGGCTCCTGGACGAGCAGCGGATCTCCCGGGACCGGCGCGACCACGAACCGCTCACCGACCTGCTGACGGTGCACTTCGGCCTCGGCGTCTTCACCGCCAACTCCGCCTTCGAGTTCCGCCGGAGCGACCGCGGCTGGTCGTCCTCGCGGCTCGGCTACCTGTCCGAGCGGATGCTCGGCTACGCGCTGGCCTGCTACGCCCACCGGCGCGGCGAGACCGGGCCCGACTGGGCCCGGCACCTGACCACCAACCCGCGGGCCTACCTCAAGCAGGGCCTGCGCTACCTGGCGCGGAACCCGCCCAGCGCGTGACGGGGGCGTGCTCCGGCCGGGCCCGACGGCCGCTCCGGGAGTCCGGCCACTTCGCCAGTCCGGCCACTCCGCGAGTCCGGCTACTCCGGGAGTTCCACCGAGAGGGCGTGCCGGAACACGTTGCGCGGGTCCCAGCGGGCCTTGGCCCGTTGCAGGCGCGGGTAGCCGCCCTGGTAGTAGAGGGTGTGCCAGGGGACTCCGGAGGTGTTCCAGGCCGGGTCGGCGAGGTCGGCGTCCGGGTAGTTGATGTACGAGCCGTCGCTCACCGCGCCGGGGACGGGCACGCCGCCGGTGTCCCGGTAGACCTCGCGGTAGAGCGCGCGCACCCAGGACAGGTGGGCGTCGTCGTCCTTCTCCTCGGCCCAGACGCTGTGGTAGACGGCCTTCATCACCACGTCGCGCTGGGCCACCGCGGTGGCGCCCGGCTCCACCGCGCGGACCTGGCCGCCGTAGCCGACCACCAGCATGCCGCACCCGGAAGTGCCGGTGTCATTGGTCAAGTGGCGGTAGACCGTTGAGAGTTGGTCGTCGGTGAAGGAGCGTCTGAGGTAGCCGGCCTTTCCCTTGTAGCGGCGGGTGACGATGTCGCCGGCCTCGCCGTTGCCCGGCCAGGTCATCGGGTAGAGCCAGGGGACGGTCGCGCTGCCGCCGCCGAGGTCCAGGCCGGTGCCGGCGTTCACCTGGCCGACGAAGTCCTTGACCAGGTCGGCCGCGCCGGGGAGCCCGGCGTCGATCTGGACCACCATGGAGAACTTGGCCGCCGAGCGGTGGGTGAGTTCCAGGACGGCGTACAGGCCCGCCTCGGGCGCGCCAGGATCGCTGTGGCGTTCGTGCCAGGTGCAGAAGTTGCGCAGCAGGGTGGTGAACGCCCGCTCGGTGGTGCGCTCCTCGTCCCAGGTCCACTCCACCAGCGCCTCCAGCATCTCGGCGGGCGCCGGTGGCAGCAGGCGGCACGGGTCGGGCGCCGCCGCGCGGGCCTCGGCGTCGGCCCGCGGCGAGCGCAGCCAGTACCGGGTGACCACGCCGAAGTTGCCGCCGCCCCCGCCGGTGTGCGCCCACCACAGTTCGCGGTTCGGGTCGTCCGGCTCGCGGGTGGCCACCACGGCGCGGGCGGTGCCGTCGCGGTCGACGACCACCACCTCGACGCCGTACAGGTGGTCCACCACCGAGCCGTAGCGCCGGGAGAGCGGCCCGTACCCGCCGCCGACCAGGTGCCCGCCGGCGCCGACCTCCGGGCAGCCGCCGGCCGGCACGGTGACGCCCCAGCCCTTGAACAGCGTCCGGTACACCCGGCCCAGGGTGGCCCCCGGCTGCACCTCGAAGGCCCGGTGCACGGGGTCGTAGCCCACCGCGTCCAGGGGTGAGAGGTCCAGCAGCAGCCGGATCGCCGGGTCGGCGGTGAAGTCCTCGAAGCAGTGGCCGCCGCTGCGCACGCCGATCCGCCGGCCGTCGCGGACCGCGTCCTGGACGGCCTGCACCACCTGCTCGGTGCTGCCGACCACCCGGATCTCCTCCGGGCGGCCGACGAAGCGCTGGTTGTCGCCCTTCACCAGGCTCTCGTAGCGCGGGTCGCCGGGGTGCACGGCGGCCGGGCCGAAGGGTGTCGGGCCCCGGCGTGCGGCCGCCTCCGCGGCCGCCTCCGCCGGTTCTGCCGCGGCCTCCGTCGCCCCGGCGCCGGTGGCGGCCGCCCCGGCGAGTCCGGCGGCCAGGCCCCCGGCCGTGGTGAGCAGGGTGCGGCGGGTCGGCCGCGCGGCAGGTTCCTCACTGTGACTCATCGTCAGCCCCCGTACGGTGAAGCCGGATTGCCCCACGGGCAGGTCGTCCCCTCAGCATGCCCGTACCCACCGGCCCGTGCCCAGGGGTGTGGCCGGACGGCCGGAAGTGGCGCCTGCGGGCCCGCCCGGCCCCCGGTCCGGGGCGGCCCGCCGGGGCTCGCCGGGGGTGCGTCGCAGGTACGTCGGCACAGGTCACGGCAGGGGTCCGGGGTGTCCGGCAACCCCCTGCCGGGCACCGGTAGTTGGGGATGATTTCAAATCTCGAGCACCTGTTTCACACATCCCCCTCATCGGGCGCCCCGGATGCTCTACATTGATTTTCGTGCCGCACGATCGGGCGTGAGGGGTGACACGTGATGATCTACGGATCGGTCGTTGCGGACCGCCGGTAGTCGCGTTTTCCGGCGGCGGGCGGGGGGTGTCCCATTCTCGACGCCCGAGCAGAGGTTCTGAGTGTGGAGAGCAACCGTCGACGTTTTTCCGCGCACTCCGGGAATTCGGCAGGACGTACCGGTCTGCCGGTGCCCGGTGGGAAGTCCGCGTAGCGCCGCAATGGCGGATCCGCCATTTCCGGCGGCGTTGCCGTGCGCGGCCAGGAACGGCGCGACACGGGAGGCAGGGCCTCCCGGGGGGAGGAATCAGGTGCGGGAGGCAGCCGCCTCCCGGGGGGAGGAACCGTGTGGAGCGAGCACGTCGAACCCACTGACGGCCTGGCGGGGGCGGGAGCAGGAGCGGTCGAGCAGAAGGAGGGGGAATTAGTCGGCCGGTTCGCGCCGACCCGGGTGAGCCATCCGGGGAGCGGGAAATTCGGCCGGCCCGAGCGCGATTGGGAGCAGCAGTACCGCCGTACCGTGATCATCAGCGATACGGTGGCCACCGCCTTCGTGGTGGCGGCCATCGGCGGCTTCTTCGGGGTCCGGGACGCGGCCAACTGGCACGAGAAATGGGGAATTCTGGCCTTCGGCACCGAACTGTTGGTGCTGGGGGCGCTCGGGACGACCCGGGCGTGGGCACCGGCGGTTCTCGGCCAGGGGGCGGAGGAATTCCGCCGACTCGGCCGTTCGCTGTTCACGGCCGCCGTCGTCCTGGCGCTCGGCGGGATCGCCCTCTCCTCGCACAACATCAGGCTCTGGATCTTCGTCGCGATCCCGGCGATCACGGTCGTCACCATGACGGAGCGCTACCTGCTGCGGCTGTGGCTGCACGAGCAGCGCAACCGGGGGCGGTGCCTGCGTCCGGTGCTCGCCGCCGGGAGCCCGGCCACCGTGCGCGACCTGATCGCCCGGACCCGCAAGTTCCCGCACCTGGGCTGGCGGGTGGAGGCGGTCTGCACGCCGTACGCGCTGGGCCCCGACGGCGACCGGCTGGACGGCGTGCCGGTGGTCGGCCGGCTGGCGGACGTCGCCAACCACGTCCGGCGGGACGGCTACCGGGTGGTCGCGATCACGCCGGACCCGCACTGGTCGCCGGACCGGCTGCAACGGCTGGCCTGGAACCTGGAGGGCGGCGACGCCGAGATGGTGGTGGCGCCGGTGCTGATGGAGGTGGCCGGACCGCGGCTGCACGTCGACGCGGTGCTCGGCATCCCGATGCTGCGGGTCAGCATGCCCGCCTTCACCGGCGGGCCCCGGGCGGTCAAGGCGGTCGTCGACCGGCTGGGCGCCGCGGTCCTGCTGGTGCTGCTCTCGCCGCTGATGCTGTGCGTCGGACTGCTCGTCGCGCTGGACAGCCGCGGCGGGGTGCTCTACCGGCAGCACCGGGTCGGCAAGGACGGCCGCCAGTTCACCCTGGTCAAGTTCCGCACCATGGTGGCCGGGGCCGACCGGGCCAAGGCCGGGCTGGCCGACCGCAACGAGGGCGCCGGCCTGCTGTTCAAGCTCCGCCGGGACCCCCGGGTGACCAGGGTCGGCGGAGTGCTGCGCCGGTACTCGCTGGACGAGCTGCCGCAGCTGCTCAACGTGCTGGCCGGCTCGATGTCGCTGGTCGGCCCGCGCCCGCCGCTGCCGGAGGAGTCCGCCGCGTACGGCCCGGACATCCGGCGGCGACTGCTCGTCAAGCCCGGGCTCACCGGCCTGTGGCAGATCAGCGGGCGCAGCGACCTGCCCTGGGAGGAGGCGGTCCGACTGGACCTGCGGTACGTGGAGGACTGGTCGCTCGCCCTGGACACGGTGATCCTCTGGAAGACGCTGCGTGCGGTGCTCCAGGGGCAGGGGGCGTACTGATGGCCATTGCTGGGGGGCGGCGTCGCGACGACGCGCGGCCGGGCGCCGCGGAGGGGGCGCCCCGGGGGGGGCCCGGGTGGTGTTGGTCAGCGAGAGCGGGCGCG